>CAYZJL010000278.1:0-2486 GCA_964478615.1 uncultured Zetaproteobacteria bacterium | reverse complement strand
CTACCTGACACGCATGGCGCGATACAATCAATGGATGAATCGGCGGCTGTATGACAAGGTACAGTTATTGCCTGCTGCCGAAATCGCCAAAGACCGCGGAGCCTTCTTCGGTTCGATTCTCGGTACGCTCAATCATATTCTGGTCGGCGACATGTTCTGGCTGCGCCGCTTTTCTTCCTCGAAACTCTGCAAAGATGTATTGGCTCCAATACGAGAGATGGCTATGCCCACCAGCCTGCGCGATATGCTGTTTGAAGATCATAAATTGAAGGGCAATATTACACAATATTAGCAAAGCCATCATAAGGTGGCTGGTGGTAGATAAGTGGCACAACTATTTTTGTCCAACGCTTTCGTAGGCTTCAACCCCATTCAATGTAGCAGGAGGTGAAATCATGAATATGATGTTTGTAGGCGACCCGCATGGGCGTTATCAGCATATTATTGATGCGATTGATGAACAGAAACCGGACTCCTGCGTTTTGGTGGGAGATCAGTGTTATGACGAGCCGATTGATCAGCTATTTGCTGACATCGATGGGCTGACTGCATTGCATTGGATTCATGGCAATCATGATACGGATCGGCGGCAATGGTATGACAGTCTGTTTGCTTCTTCGTGGGCAGGCCGGAACCTGCACGGGCGAGTGGAACAACTCTCCGGACTGCGCATAGCAGGCCTGGGCGGCGTGTTCAGAGAATCCATCTGGCATCCGGATGGCGGGATGAATTTTTCATCACGGAAACAGTGGAAATCATCGCATGCGTCAAAAAAATATGCGCAACTGGAACGTAAACATGAATCCACCATCTGGCCGGATGATTATGAAAAGCTGGCCATGCAAGGTGCAGATATTTTGGTGTTGCATGAGGCGCCGGATTGCTACCGCCATGGTGTGACGGCCTTGTCGGAACTTGCTGAACGGCTCGGTGTCCGGTTGATCGTGCATGGCCATCATCACAGCCATTACTCGGCTGTCCTCGATAGCGGCATTGCTGTGCTTGGTCTTGGCCTGGCTCAGCTGGCAACATTGGATATGGATGTGTTTCAGCAGGCTCTATCGGCTGAAGAGATTATTGCCGGCTTCAGCTTTGGAATGAGTGCAAAACGTGGTGGTGGTTGGCAATATGAAGCTCCAGCTTATCTCTGATATGTATGTTGAATTGGTATGGCTTGCGGGGGTTAAGCCGAACCCCGAAGTGTTGATAATACGTCGCTTGTTGCCGTGTAAGCTTCATCGTTGGGATATCAGCAGTAGCAGTTGGCTAAGGTCGGATAGTTTTTGTCCGGCCTTTGTTTATGCTTCAGGTTGAGGAGGAAATTATGAATCAGGAACTGACGAATAAACTTTACAAGGACTTTCCAGAACTATTCAGAGGACGAGGCAAGTCGATGGGTGAGTCCGCAATGTGTTTTGGTTTTGACTGTCGCGATGGCTGGTTCCAAATTATTTATGATCTGTCTGCAGAAATCATGACGCTGGCTGAACAGGCTGGTATAGAGGCACCAGAAGTGGTGCAGGTCAAAGAAAAATTTGGTGGCCTGCGCTATTATGTAGATGGTGGAAATGGAGCGATTTTTTCGTGTATTCAAAAAGCCGGAGACGAGTCAATGGATGTCTGCGAAATCTGCGGGAATGCAGGCAAAATACGTCAAGGTGGCTGGGTTCAGACGCTGTGTGACGATCACTATGAAGATGCAACGATGGGATGATCATCAGGAATGGTAGTTTATATAAGTAGGAGATGTTGAAATGAAAGCGTTGATTCTGTCTGATCTGCATATTGCGTTTGGCAACTACAAGCTGCGCGGGGTTGATGCCGATGTTATTCTGATTGCTGGTGATTCCTGTGAGGGTTGGGCAGCCGCGAATATGTATGAATATATGTGTCGTGAAGGATACAAGGTGATCTTTGTGGCTGGGAATCATGAATATTACGACAAGAAATTTTCTGATGTGAATGATTACTGGAAACGTATGCAAGATCGCTGCAACGGCAACTTTTACTTTCTTAATAATGAGGTTCTGGAACTGGGTGGCGTTCGTTTTGTAGGAACGACCTTATGGAGTGAAATCAGCCCGCAACATGAATGGGCTGTGACGCAGAGCATGAGTGATTACAGGTGGATTTACTTCAAAAACAAGAAGGTTCCCGTATTGCCGGAGCAGATCAATGAGCTACATAGGCAAGCCAAGTCGTTCTTGAATGACCAGCTACGAAAGGGTGATGTTCTGATGCTGCATCATGCACCCAGTTGGGCCAGCGTGCCTGAGCAATATATCGGAGATCCACTCAATGATGCTTACGTGGGTAATATCGAAAACCTGATTCTGGAAAGGAAACCGAAAATGGTGATACATGGTCATATTCATACCAGCGTGGACTACATGATCGGCGATGATACACGCGTCATTTCAAATCCTCGGGGCTATGTCGGGCATGCCGAACACAATAAAAAATTTGATCCGAAATTGGTGATTGAA
>CAYZJL010000277.1:0-2490 GCA_964478615.1 uncultured Zetaproteobacteria bacterium | reverse complement strand
GCTAGATGGTTATACCAAGTTCAGCCTTAGCTACAATGCTGCGAGCAATTCAATCACAATTAACGGTACTAACTCAACTACGGTTGGATCACCGGCCATTGCTGGCAAGGTTCTGACCTTTGATGCTACGCAGCAGGCATATGCTTTTGCAGATCCGGCAGCTGCACCGGGAGCCAAACTGTTTATCTCGATTAATCTAAACGACGGTGGTGCCAAGACACTCAATATTTGTACCGACTATGTAAACGCAACAACTGTGCCGGTCTGTACACGACAAATATTTACCCTGCCGCTGCAGGCGGAGCTGTGTGGCTTTACCTTTAGTGATGGCTCCTTCTTCGCTTCGCATACGCTGCCAACAGTAACGGCCGGTCTTACATCGGAGTACGGGGCAGGAATGCGCTTTACCACCATGAACGGTTTGACATCTACCTGTCCATAAATTAAACACGTTTAGCGTTTGAAGGGGGCGAAAGCCCCTTTCTGCGTTACAGCTAGTAATATACAGGGCCTATGCATCGCGTTATCTTTTTGCACAATCTTGATGTTGTTTTAAGGAAGGTTTTCCGTGATTAATTCCAGATACTATTTAGTTCTTCTTGCATCATTACTGCTGAGTTTTCCTGCTCAGGCAGTGCCGCCGGTAACAGCGCCAGCTCCTGCAGATATTGGTGATTTGGATCGTGACACCAGAAAGAGCCTTGAATCGATGTCTGATCTGTTGGGAGAATCAACAATTGATCCTGTTGAGATTGATCCGTCTGCCATGGCCAGGCCGGAGAGTAAAATATCCAAAGAGCAACGTTTTGTGCTGCAGAGTGTCTCTGTGCTGGGTAATGAAACACTGCAATCAGAAGATGTGATTGCTGCCGTGAAACCTTATGTAGGCACCATGGTGGGGCAAACTGAGATGAACATGATAACCCAGGATATTACCAAGCTCTATACCAGTCAGGGTTATGTTACTTCACGCTGTATTATTCCACAGCAGGAAGTGAAGAATGGTGTGGTAACGCTGCAACTGATTGAAGATAAGCTCAGGGGCATCATGCTGGATGGTAAAAGCAGTTACAAATATAATCCCAGCCTGTTTGCCAAACATTTTCATGACCTGCAGGGTAAGATAGTAAATATTAATGAAATTAATTCGCGTCTGCTCATTTTGCAACGCCTTCCATCCACCCATGTTGCTCCGTTGTTAAGAAAGTCAGCTTTGAATCTCACCGATCTGATATTGCAAATCAGTGATACGGCTGATGTGAATTCAATCACCATTGCCAATGGCGCAAGTAAATATACCGATAAACAGCGAATGATGCTCAATAGCCAGATGAATAATCTGACCGGTAACAGTGATACCTTGAGCTTGAGTGCAGCAACTGCACTGAGTTCACCGAAGTTTTTCAATTCGGTAGATGTGGGTTATGTATTGCCTGTAGGTGAAAAGGGAGGTCGGGTAAGTGTGAGGGTCAATGCGCTTACCTATAAACTGGATCCTAAAGTAGTTGGTTTTCCTACCTCAGACTTTATTCGTTATCGCGGTAGTTCATCCGGTTTAACGTTTGGTTATGAACAACCATTTTTGATCTCAAAAGGTGATTTCTGGTGGGGTCTTGGTTTAGAGCGCCAGGATGTGCGTGCCCAGACGATCTATCATCAGAATTTTTTAACATTTAATGCTGGTGATGCATTTGTTGATAGTCGTGATAAGTTGTTTGTTGGCAGCGCTTTTCTGCGTGGAAATATGTTGGACGAAATCATTAAGGGGTATCGTGGTTACACGTCTGTTACATTGAAAGTAAAACATGCCATCGAGGGTTTTATGGGTTCAATGACTACAGAGGATATCAATCGAAAATTGATTAATGTGGCTAATGGTGTTGAGCCTGTAACCGGGCCGATTGGTAATGTGACAGGCATGGATCCACGCTTCTGGAAATATTATGCATCTGTTTCGCGTACGCAGGCGATGCCATGGCAGTTCACTCTGCGAATGACAGCAAATGCTGAGTATACAACAAGCAAAAAACTACCCAATAGTTACGATTTTATCGGAGCAGATAACGGTTCATCCGGTTATCATGTTGATGTTGCGCTTAGTCGCCCTATTTATGCAGGGCTAATTGGACTTGTAGGTTATAAATATGATACAGCCTACAGTTATTTTCGTGATCTTACGCCGAGTTGTAATGGTTATGCGATATCGAGAGGGCGCAACAGCTGTTCAACAGGCACACCCTATATTGAACTGGCATATCGAAATGATTTTATGCTTATTGACCTTAAGCTGGAAGGGCATATTGCTAAATATGAGCAGAGTCAGGAAAAAGTTAAGGTGAATGTGAATTACCTTTGGTGATGTGGGCATTTAGAATTTATCGTCATCCTCGCGGATGCGGGGATCCATAGGTTCAAATCCCTGGATTCCCGATAAAGTCACTCGGGAATGACGGCCGGGAATAGTGTAAGAGGGTAGCGTCCCCTTTTACC
>CAYZJL010000276.1:0-2522 GCA_964478615.1 uncultured Zetaproteobacteria bacterium | reverse complement strand
ATTACTTGGTATATCTCCCGATGAAACTTTGGCCGTTGCGATCAATGCACCCACTGTACCAACAAGCGCGCCACCCAATAACAGCGGAAACAACATGCCCCAGCTGCTAAGATCAATCTGCATGGTAGAGAGCCACTCTCCTGTTCCAATCACCACCGGCCACAACAGTACCCAGGCAGCCACACCCGCACCGGCACCCAACACCATACCTTCAAGAATAAATGGCATGCGTACAAACCACTCCTGTGCCCCCATCAAACGCATAAGATGAATTTCATCAGACCTGGCCAACAGTGTCATACGCAGTGTATTAGATATAATAAGCGCCATCGCCAGAGCCAGAATCAATGATGCAAATCCGGCCAGAAAGCCTGCTTGTGAGATCCAGTGATGGGCCTGGGCCAGATCAACTTCATCCTCATTCACGATTGCATCAAACTCAGTCGCCACTTCCCGAATATCAGAGAATAAAAACTCAGATGATCCATCCATCAACGATATTTCAAAACTGACCGGCAAATGATTGGCCAGCTCCTTCTGATTCATGCGTGCATCACTTAACCAGCCCTGCATCCAGGCCGCAGCCTCTTGTGCAGAAACCTGTCGCACCGAATCGACTTGTTCAACATTCTCTAACTTTTGTTTAAGGCTATTGGCTTTTTTAGCATCAGTACTGTGCAGATAAACATGGATACGAATTTCATCCTGCCAGCTTCCTACCCACTGAGAAGCGCCCTGCATCCCCAGCCAGATCACACCGACAGCCCATAATGCGATGCATACAATCATCAATGCCAATATCTGCTGGATACCAAATGGCGGCAAATTGAATCCACCTGGCAATCTCGGATTCACTTTATCGGGGATAATTTCACTGCCTCTGCGCTGTTTCATGATCCGACTCTGGCCAGGGTTCCGGCATGCAACTGAATAACACGACCCGGATGCGATTCCAGCAGATGCAGATCATGTGTGGCCATAATAACAGTAGCTCCCTGCCGGTTCAGATCCATTAAATAGTCCAATACCCGCCGCGCCGTATCAATATCTAGGTTACCCGTTGGCTCATCAGCCAGAATGATTGCAGGTTTCGCTGTCATTGCGCGCGCAATCGCTACACGCTGCTGCTCACCACCGGAGAGAGCTTCAGGATATGACCACAAACGATCACCCAAACCCACATAACCCAATACTTTGCGCACGCGCGGAATCAAACGCTCTGTTTTCCAGCCCTGCACACGCAGTGGTAAAGCCACATTTTCAAATACGGTTCGAGAAAACAGTAATCGATGATCCTGAAAAATAATACCGGTATGGCGCCTTAAATCGCGTACTTTTGCTTCACCTGCCTGACGCATATCGGTTCGCTGCACCATCAAGGTACCTGAACTTGGGCGAATACCGCCATAAAATGTACGTAACAGTGTTGATTTACCAGCCCCACTCTCGCCAACCAGATAGACAAACTCGCCCTGATGAATATCCAGCGTTACACCGGAGAGTGCAACTTTACCAGTAGGATAACGCACCATCAGGCGCTGCATCTGAATTTGAGTTTTCTCAACGGACATAGATGCAAACGGTAGCTGTGTGAAGGCCCGCTGTCATTAGCCTATCAGCGCCGCGCTACTGACAAATGCATAAGGAATATTCAACATGGGGCGCATGTACCTCACGCCTCCACGCAATCAATCGATCTTCCGACACAGACACAGCATGCAATCACGCACCCCACGATGATGGCGGTACTGTGAATCATATGCATGTCGACAACAAATCCGGTGACAACCCTGAATCGGCAAAACCGTATGTCTCCATCACTGAAATGCGATACCAGCCACCTGAACGAAAACCGGCGCGCTTACTGCCCTGGCTGATGGTTATGTTCGCCCTGATCGCTGCGACAGGCTTCTGGCTGCAATATGATGCATGGATGGACAATCGCTGGTTCCGCAGTACGGCCATCAACCTTGGTTTCAACCTTCACATGCGCGATAAAGATTGGCAGATCCTGCCTGGTAGTGTCCGGCCAAACTGGATCACACGCACAGATGGCAGCAAAGCACTGATCATCAACGGCGAAATACAGAACCTATTATCCAGCGCTATGCTTGCACCCAACATCGAACTCACTTTTTTCTCACATACCGCACCGGATCAAATCCTGAAGACTCAACTGCTGGCATTCACCCACCCGCCATCCGAGTTGGTCATGTTACAAGCACCCTTTCAAACACCTAATATCAACAACAAACCCATTCAGGCCTTGGGCAAACGTAAATTTATCTTTCTGCTAGATCAACTGCCGCAAGGTATTGGTGACTTTAGTCTTACAGTCAAAAGCCGCTAAGGCATATTAAAAACCATTTGAGATCAATGCGCTATCCATCTGCCATCAATCTGCCATTAATCTGTTATCAATCAGGAATACGTGCCACCAACACAACTGCCTCAGCAGCAATACCTTCTACCCGCCCCACAAAACCCAAGCGCTCCGTTGTGGTGGCCTTGATATTCACATC
>CAYZJL010000275.1:0-2531 GCA_964478615.1 uncultured Zetaproteobacteria bacterium | reverse complement strand
TGCAGGCCAATAAGAATAGTCAGAACCTCTCACCGCAGAGGACGCAGAGTTACGCAGAGTAAAACCACAGCAATGTGTTTTTTCACATAGCCATTGTGCTTTCATTCCACTTGAATTAAATTTTGCAAACGCCTAAAGTACCAATATTCGGTATTGATGAGGTGCGGCGTAATGGCTAAGAATACAAGTATCACCCTAAACGATCACTTTGATGCATTTGTTTCAGAAAGTATTGAAAAAGGACGATATGGCTCTGCCAGTGAAGTGATACGAGCAGGATTACGATTGCTTGAATCCAATGAAACCAGGCTGGAGTCGCTACGAAGCATGCTTGCAGAGGGTGAGGCGAGTGGCTTTTCGGATTACACGTATGAAAAAGTGATACAACAGCTCGATAGCGAAATGTAATAATGGCAGTGTACAGGCTTTCCAATAAAGCCGAACTAGATCTTATTTTGATCGGTCGATATACATTGAAACGCTGGGGTGTGCGGCAAAGAAACTTCTACATCAAACAATTGGATGCCTGTTTTTCAAGCATTGCTGAAAACCCTTTGACTGGCACTGCTTGTTATTTTATTGCGGCAGGCTATCGAAAACTACCGCAGGGAAGGCATGTGATTTTTTACAAACAAAGCGAGTCAGGGATTGTCGAGATCATTCGAGTCCTGCATAGGTCGATGGATATTGAATCAAAATTTTAATTTATAGTTGTTCAAGTTTAGATTTACCGTCATGCCCGAGTTCTTTTATCGGGCATCCACGTACGATTCAAATTAGAAAGACAATGGATTCCCGTCTTCACGGGAATGACGATAGGTAATTCAATTCATGATTCACTATACCTTCAGTCTGCGGAGCCTTGTGGCGTACAAACAGCTGCGACTGGATTATTACTATTTTGGTTTTCCTCTGCGTACTGAAGGTGAATTGCGACCGGAGGAAGTGCCTCTGGTGCGTAGCAAGAGAGACTCCCCTGGGGGACTGCGGTGAAAGCTTTTTGACTATTTTAACCTTAAGCTATTAAATGTTTTAGTGCGGTGCCTGGTTCTGGCTGGCGCATGAGTGATTCACCGATCAGGAATCCGTATACGCTGTTTTCATTCATCTGTTGAATATCATTGCGGGTGAAAATACCGGATTCTGTGATAATCGTTTTTTCATCATCAATTTGATCAAGTAGTGAAATGGTTGTTTCAAGGCTTGTTTCAAAGGTGTGCAGATTGCGATTATTGATGCCCATAAGCTGGGTGCCCAAACGTAATGCACGTTCCAGCTCTTCTGCATTATGTACTTCAGGCAATACAGACAGGCCTAACTCATGCGCACAGGCGGTTAGCTCTGCTGCTAACACATCATCCAGCATGGCCAGAATGATCAGAATCGCATCAGCCCCCATCGCTTTGGCTTCGATAATTTGATAGGGATCAAGCATGAAGTCTTTGCGCAGGATGGGTAGATCAACGGCATTACGAATGGATCTGACGTAATCATCTGCACCCTGGAAATATTTTACATCGGTGAGCACGGAGAGACAGCTTGCACCACCCACTTCATAAGATTTGGCAATGGCCACCGGATCAAAATCAGCCCGAATAATCCCTTTGGATGGACTGGCCTTTTTTACTTCTGCAATGACTGCATTTTGTCTGTTGTTGATCTTGCTGCTCAAGGCACCGGTAAAATCTTTGGGAGTGGCGCTTTTAGCCAGCTCAATCAGCTCAGCTTCAGATCGCTCTGTTTTACATTTCGCAACCCAGTCACGTTTGTATGCTGCGATTTCATTGAGAATAGAAGTCATAAGCATTCACCGCAGAGTACACAGAGTTTCACAGAGTAAGTCATAGTCAAAGAATGCATAGGGTTCTCCTGCCTTGGATGGTTGTAAGGTTATCAATCATGGATCATACGTTTGATACCATTTTTTAATGAACGGACATTGAAGTTTATGAGTAAACCAATGTGTTTGTTGGCCAGTTTTAGATAGGTGAGCAACTGAGCTTCATGAATAGGCGACAAGCGATCAACGGACTTTATTTCAATGATGATACGGCTCTCAACCAGAATATCAATGCGATAGCCTGCATCAATTTCGACACCATCATATACAACGGGAAGCTGCACTTGACGGGTGGCACACAGGCCATGCTTTTGTAATTCATAGCATAGACAATGTTCATATGCTGATTCCAGTAGGCCGGGGCCAAGCGCAGTATGAACACGAAATGCAGCATCTAGCACATGTTGACTAAGCAGGTTTAACTCTGTGTCACTCTGTGTACTCTGTGGTGAAAGATTCATGCTTTTGATTGTTGGGTGAATGTGACCAAAGCATCTAGTGTGTCTTGCACTTTTCCTGAATCAACTGCCTGAGCGGCCATGGCAAGACCTTCACCAATACCATTTACTTTACCAGCTACCCACAGGGCTGCGGCCGCATTGAGTAGTACAATATCACGGCCGGCGCCAGCCTGGCCTGCAAAGATATGTTTGAGGATATCTGCGTTGGTGGCTGGATCATCACCTGCCAG
>CAYZJL010000274.1:0-2536 GCA_964478615.1 uncultured Zetaproteobacteria bacterium | reverse complement strand
TGGATCAGGCTTATCACGCCTGTTTGATCGCCAGCCTGCTCACTGAGAAAGATATTTATCAGAGCAATGCCGATAAAAGCGCTGATATTCATGATCGCATTAATATCCTTGTGCATGCGCGGTCAAACCATCACGGCATAGATAGTCAGCAATGCAAACGCATCATACAAACCGCCGATGATTTTTTTAAGCGCCTTAAACATTGCAGTCAATCGATCTCAAACAAGATGAGACTGAACAAAGAGAGACCAGACAATCATTATAGCGGCGTGCTTCTGGCCTACGCCTACCCCGATAGAATCGCCAAACGGCGTAACGGCAACGACGCACGTTATCTGCTCAGTAACGGTAAAGGCGCGGTTATTCCACACTGTTTTCAGCATCATCTACATGAATATCTTGTGGTCGCTAACCTTGATGCCAACCGGGGTGAAGCCTGTATTTATCTGGCGGCAGATATTAGCATTGAACAATTACAGGAATATTTTATGGATAATATTCAGCACGAAGAACGTGTTGAATGGAACGATGGCGCACAACGTGTTGAGGTCAAACAGACCAGCAGTGTTGGAAAAATAGTATTGCAAGAGTCCATTATTCATAACAGCGAAAGCAGAGAGGCCGTGCAGGACTGTCTGATACTGGCAATAAAAAACCTGGGGCTAGACTGTCTGAACTGGTCGACTCAGGCGAATTCGCTCAAACAACGCATACAATTTATTAATCATCATATTGATCATAACGCAGCATTAAAAAAACAACTTGGCGACACTCCCCTACCAGACTTTTCAGAAGAGAATCTGAGCAATACGCTGGACGCATGGCTACAACCTCACCTCAGCAAAGAGAACAGCCTCAAGCAATGTTCCAAACTGAATTTACATAGCCTGCTTTTAAATCGGCTAAGCTGGCAACAACAGCAACTGATCAAGCAATTAGCGCCAGAGAGAATCACCGTCCCCAGCGGTTCCTCCGTAACCATTGATTACAGCGACCCCGCACAACCTGTACTTGCCGTCAGGCTCCAGGAAGTTTTTGGTTTATACGACACGCCAACGTTGTTAAACGGGCAATGCAAATTGATGATGCATCTCTTATCACCGGCGCGTAAACCCATGCAGGTCACACAAGATTTAAACAGCTTCTGGCAAACTACGTATCACGATGTAAAAAAAGAACTGCGTGGAAAATACAAACGCCACTACTGGCCAGACGATCCATTCACAGCACAAGCAACCAGCAAAACCAAAAAACAGATGAATCGTGAATAGGTTTCGATAATCAAAGTGGAACCACAGATGGACACCGATGAACACAGATGTAATGGGTGGAACAGGGACGCTGTTGTTTCTTTGTGTGGCCTGTAGCGGTGGCTTGCAGGGCGAGTGATCAGTAGGGCTGAATTATCCGTGTTTATCTGCGTTCATCTGTGGAAAACCGTAAATTATTCTTGAAGCGCCATAGATGCCATTTTCATGGTGCTTTCAAATGATTCTGCACCCGCAATAAACAGACCATTATGGCAGAACATAGCATCATCAATCCTTGTCACTTCTTGAAGCTCTACGCCGGACAGACCAGCCCATGCTTTTGGCAGCGATTTTCTATTTTCAAATGAGCCTCGTTCAGCAGGTACTGTTTGAATTCTCCATTGGCCAGTTTGAGATGGGTAAACCACATACAGAGCTTCTTCAGATGAGTTGAGAACCGTTTTTTTCCACGGGGTATATTGTTCTAATACAATCACTCTTGGGTCTTCTGCATTCTCAATCGCTTCAGCCACAATAGCTTTAGCATTAATGCCACCGGAAGCTGCTGCAATGAACCGTGTTAAAACGCGCGATGCAAACTCAACCGCTTCATCAAAACACGCATCAACATGGGCATCTTCCTGCCAGGTCGGGTTAAACATGCCAATCGTCTGGCTAAGGCTAATGCCGTCATAAACCCCTTCAACATGACCACAATCGATGGCATCAATCGTTGATACAAGCCCTGCATCAACAGCATTTGCTACGTCCTGCTTACCTTGGCATATCTCTAGGCCATATTTCTTCCAGATAATACCAAATGATGAGTAGGGAATACCATTTTCGCGCTCCCCAGCTCCACCTCGTTGATGATGATCAAAACGGTCGGAATCCGGGTCATATTCACCGCCGACATCAAGCACAATATTTGCCTTGGCGATAAGCTCTGAATCACGCGTACGAATAAGTTTAATAGAAGGGCATATGACCTTAAGTGCAGCGATACTGAAAACATCATCTGCATGAAAAGTACCGTTGTGGGTTACTATAGTTTTATCATTCATTTGTTTTATTCCATGTTAGAAAGGGATGATGTCGCTCGTTAAACGTTAATGTTTTGGATTGTTAATAAGCAAAAAATATTTTGCACACTTTATACGAAGAGACCTAAAGAAATAAGGGGTCAGCTTCACTGCTGATCCACTTAAGGATTTAAAAGAAGCCTGATTTTCTGATTTCTGTTATCATAGTTATATCGAGTAACTAACCATAACAAAAGGAGAATC
>CAYZJL010000273.1:0-2538 GCA_964478615.1 uncultured Zetaproteobacteria bacterium | reverse complement strand
TTACTACATGGAGCAGGATACTGTTGCAGTTGGTCAGAAACGACTCTAGCTAAAAATTAAAGCCCGATACTGCAACTCTAGAAAAAACTGGATATTCGACATAAAACTGCACAAATCATAAAATCCCAAAAGACTGGGGGTCTTGTTTCGCGCATTTTTGTGGTTAGGCTGATTCCTAACGATGGCCGGAGCCTGTCCTCTACTCTACCGATGCTGTGAGATGCTTTGTTGAGTAAAATTATTCTGAGTGTGAGCAATTTGTTAGCCATTGGTGGCTGGATCAATCCAGTTTTCAAGGTGCAGTCCTGATACGCGTGAGAACTCTTTGAGGTTGTTGCTTACCAGCGTCGCATCCAGACTTAGGGCGTGAGCTGCGATGAGTAGGTCATTGCCGGCAATGATTTGACCTGATTGCTCCAGGTTTGCTCGAATCTCCCCATATTTTTCTGCGGCACGGGCATCAAAGGAAAGCACTTCCAGTGGCATAAGAAACATTTCCAGTGCAGCCAGGTTGCGCTGCTTCTGCTGACTTTTTGAGATACCATACATCAATTCAGCCAATACAATCGATGATAACAAAATATCACCAGGTTTTAGGCATTCAAAGTGAATGCGTACATGTGGTGGGTTGTTTTTGATCAGATAGATACAGATATTGGTATCAAGCATGTACATGGCTCAGGCTCTAATCGAAGCAGGAAAAGTCGCGTTCTTGCAGTTCGGGCTGTTGGCGACCATCTTGCATGAAATCTTCCGAGAATTTATCCAGCGACTGAAAAAAAGTGTCCCAACTATGCTGAACAGGGAGCAGAACCACGGCATTGCCAACCTTATGCACAAAAACTTCATCGCCATCAAAACGAAACTCTTTGGGTAAACGAACAGCCTGACTGCGACCATTTTGGAAAATTTTAGCTGTATTCATTCGCAACCTCCAAGATATATACCAGGAAGTATATATTATAAACGATAAAGGTTCAAATGAGTAGCGGTGATTGTTGTTTACGGATATCAAGATATGACGCAAATAAACCTTGATATTATTGTAAATAGGAGTCTATACTTCCGATATGCAAGGTTATAGAAAAAGATTAGCTCTTTCCGAGGTGTTGAAACGATTACAGGTTAACCCTGCAGTGGCGTTGCTTGGTGCGCGTCAGGTTGGTAAGTCCACACTGGCAGATATGGTGCTTGAGCAGTTTCCTCATGCCATGTATTTGGATTTAGAGCGCCCTTCAGATATGAACAAGCTATCAGACCCCGAAGCTTTTTTTCAGCAGTTTCAGGATAGGTTGATTTGCCTGGATGAAATTCAGCGTGCGCCCGAGTTATTCTCAGTATTGCGTAGTGTGATTGATCGCAACAAGCGTAATGGGCAGTTATTGTTATTGGGCTCGGCATCGAGGGAGTTAATAAAGCAAAGCTCCGAATCATTGGCAGGGCGTATTTCATATCTTGAAATTTCACCGTTCAACCGTATGGAAACAACAGATGTGGATATGAATCTGCTCTGGCTTCGTGGTGGTTATCCCCGCAGCTTGTTGAATCTCGATGGTGAAACCTCGTTCCAATGGCGTGAAGATTATATCTGTACATTTCTTGAACGGGATATTCCGCAACTGGGCTTTCATATTCCAGCCAACACATTAGGTCGCTTCTGGCGCATGTTGGCACATAGCCACGGTCAGACCCTGAATGCATCCAAGCTAGCAGATTCAATGGGGGTGAGTGGTCACACAATCCGAAATTATATCGACTTGCTTGAGCAGACCTTTGTGGTTCGAACATTGCAACCTTGGGCAGGGAATACGAAAAAACGACTCATCAAAGCACCCAAAGTGTATATTCGAGATACAGGCCTACTGCATGCTTTGTTGGATATCGAATCTATGGAGCAGTTATTTTCCCATCCTGTGTACGGGGCATCTTTTGAAGGATTTGTGATTGAAAATATCCTGACGCAACTACCACGCTGGCAGCCAAGCTTCTATCGCACATCGAGCGGATCTGAATTTGATCTGGTGCTGGAAAAAGTAGGCAAACGAGTGGCAATTGAAATCAAGGCATCGACCAGCCCCAAGCTGGGCAGAGGCAACTGGAGCGCATTGGAAGTCTTGCAGGCAGATTATAGTTATGTTGTTGCTCCAGTGGGTGGGCCATACCCATTGCAGCAAGGTCTGATGGTGATGTCGTTGGATGATGTGATAGAAGCGGTGCAGCAGCTTTGATGCGCAGGCTTTAACGAAAACAGGCATATTGCCGTTATTGGCTGACATCACCCCTCCATGTTTTTGCGAAAATTAATGTTAACAAAAGCCTGACTCGATGCCCCGATGCCTCCGGAGATCAGGGTAAAATCCAACTCCAATGTGCACCATTTTTGTCCATGGGATGACTAATATCCTGTGTGGGAACAATGTTCCGAACGAATGAAACAACAGGAGATAGTATGAATAGAAAAGGGATAATGATCGCAGCCATTGCATTGATAGGTGTGGTTGTAATAGGTGGAAAAATTTATGCCGGCAAGGTGGCTGA
>CAYZJL010000272.1:0-2546 GCA_964478615.1 uncultured Zetaproteobacteria bacterium | reverse complement strand
TTTTATGATTGAATTTGAAGATCGGTTAACTGACTACATTTAAACACGGCAGTTACACAGAATTATTTACAGGGTCATTTCTAGATGTTCTCTTATTTCTAATCCGCCTCCAAACATTAATGCTTTGCCTGTATCAGTTTGAATATTGCTCTCGAAGGGTGCTGACATATCGCCGATGCCAATGGCACCAAGAAAATAACATGAGGGTGCTGTAGGCGATGCGTAGTATGTAACGCCTATACCTGATATGCCGATTAAATATGTGATATCAGAGGTCGTAACGCCGTCAGAATATGGTACGCTAAACCAAGAAGCATTCCTTATATAATAAATCGAGGTTTCCCCCCCCTCCTAGTTTAAACGATGTTGCAACCCCGTTTTCTAGTGACGAACCAACTTTGAAATCATTGATGTTGATATCGACATTTGAGTGATGGAATCCTGCTCCAACGCCAATGATGAACCCATTTAGGTCATCATCAAATGCATTCGCCATTGGTGATATTCCCAGAAAGCTGATTGCTATTAACCATTTGAAGTTATTCATGTTTATCCTTTATTGTTTTTATTAATGAAAAACGGTATGCATGGGCTACGTGCAGTGGTCTAATAGCACCGGACACTTTAATAAGAGATAATAATTATCAACAATTAAGGTGTAATTATGGGACAGAAACGAACAAACAAACAATATCCTAAAGAATTTAAAGAAGAAGCAGTAGCCTTGGTACGAGAGCAAGGTTATTCTGTGCCGGAGGCCGCGAAATCACTGGGTATAGCCAGCAATATGCTTTATCGCTGGAAAGATAATGTTGAGGCGCAGCTCGAAGGTAAGCTGTTATCTGAAGATGAACGAGGCGAGCTGAAGCAACTGCGTAAAGAAGTGAAGGTTTTGCGCATGGAGAAAGAGATTTTAAAAAAGGCCAGTGCCTTCTTCGCGAAAGAAATGAAGTAAAGTTTGATTTCATCAGAGATGAATCAGCGCATTTCCCAGTAATAGTATTATGCCGGGTTATGCAGGTTGGAACTTCCGCCTATTATGCCTGGAAGAAGCGTCCACCAACGCTGATCAGTGCAGAAACTCTGCACCTGTATCGTCGCATGAAAGCGTTATTTGAGCAGAGTCGTGATAGCTTAGGTAGCCGTGAGATGAAGAAGAAATTACGTGAAGAAGGTTTTTCTATAGGTCGCTACAAAGTTCGTAAGTTGAT
This sequence comes from uncultured Zetaproteobacteria bacterium, assembly GCA_964478615.1. Classification (GTDB taxonomy): domain Bacteria; phylum Pseudomonadota; class Zetaproteobacteria; order Mariprofundales; family Mariprofundaceae; genus Mariprofundus. Next base: position 1,335 of record CAYZJL010000272.1, on the reverse strand, counting down.
GGAAAAGTTAAAGTTGAAGGTAAAGCAGCGCATCGCATACAAGGTAACAACTAAGCGTAACGAACGTGATGAAGTGGCTGATAACCTGCTTAATCAGAACTTTAACCCGATTGGCTTCAATGACGTATGGGCTGGCGATATTACTTATCTGAAAACAGGTGAGGGATGGGTGTATTTAGCCATCGTGATGGATCTGTATTCGCGTCGTATCGTGGGCTGGTATGTGAGTAAACGCATGACTACAGACTTAATCTGTAAGGCCATGATAATGGCTTATAACCTGAGGCAGCCGCCAGTAGGCCTGGTATTTCACAGTGATCGCGGCTCTCAATACACCAGTAAGCGGTATCGTAAGTTACTGAAGGCGTATGGTATTCGATCAAGCATGGGGGATGTGGGTGCGTGCTGGGATAATGCAGTGGTTGAGCGGTTCTTTGGCAGCCTCAAGCATGATTGGATATTTAAGGTTGATCAACCTACCCGTGAGCATATGAGAAAGGATGTAGCTGCTTACATGAGATATTACAACCATGAACGACTGCATACTGCGAATGGTGATCAGTCACCAATAAACTATGAATATTCTCTAACAAAAGTGTCCGGTTGGACTTGACCAGTACAACGTTTGTCCCTGGTGGCAAAACCAGGGTGTCTATATAGGCTGTTTTCACTGTATGACATTATTAACATGATAGTAGGACTGAGTGCCAGAAATTCCCGCACATAGAGCGAAAGTACTTCATTATGTACGGTCATTTAATGTGTTTAACGAGTCTGCGCTGCAATGCCGCCGGGATGTTTTTTCAGCCAACCCAGAATGCGTCGGGTCATCAGTCCTTCAAAGCCGCTATAGTCATGACTGGCACCCGTGATAACAAAACGACGATAAGAGATGTAGCCCGTGGCACTGTTGATATTGGTCTGTGCTTGGGCTGATTGTTTGTATATGTTCAGTGCCTGTGTGCTGAATGCAAGGCTGGCCGATTTCTTGACGGCCAGGGAGCGTGCTTCGGTGTAATCCAAAACGGTGTTGAGATCCCGTGAGGCATAGATATCCAGGATGGGCAGGCTGATCTTCACCAGTGCATTGGAAATGTTCATCCGTGGCTCGGTATTGTCGATGCTTAACATGCTGATACCGACCAAGGCATTTATGTTATTGAGTTGTTGGGCAGCGATAGCATCGGCTGCCATCGTCGCGCCTAACTCATAACCAATGAGCACAATATTATTGTTGCCTTTTGTCTGCAGGAAATTGATGGCGGCTTGTATTCGGGCGGGTGATTGTTTAAAAAGCGGTGCGTATTGATCTAGTGACTGATTGTTGTCGAGAAA
>CAYZJL010000271.1:0-2546 GCA_964478615.1 uncultured Zetaproteobacteria bacterium | reverse complement strand
CCATTGATTGAGCAGGCACTGGAGCGCAGGAAGGCTCGCAGTGCTGCAAAATATGCTATTGATTTTGACCAATTTGAAATAATTGCAAAGGCACACCGGCCACATCTGTTGTTAAAGCTATTGAAGTTTCTATTACTGCTACCATGCCTGTTAATCTGGGGAAAACAGCGTGGCCCCCGTGCTGCCCGGCGTTTTCTGTTTGAATTCAGCTGGCGATATATGGGTAGAAAAACCTATTCCGCAACGGGCTGGGCTGGACGCATTTTTTACAAACAGAGTTAAATGACTAGTCTGGTTTCCCTGTAGATGAGACGGGAGTAAATATGAAGGTCCTGGTATTGGGTGGTAACGGTTTTATTGGTTCGCATGTGGTGGATCATCTGCTTTCTGCTGGTCACAAAGTGCGTGTATTCGATCGTTCACCTGAGCGCTATCGTACCCCCCTAAAGCAGGTTGAATACCGGCTGGGTCGTTTAGACGATACATTTCAGGTGGCTGAAGCGCTGCAAGGAATAGATGCGGTTTGCCATCTAATCAGTACAACTGTTCCGGGTACTTCTAATTTAGACCCTGTAGCAGATGTACAAAGCAATTTAATCAATACACTGCTGCTGTTAGAGCAGATGAGAAAAAAAGGTTTGCACAGGATACTCTATCTTTCATCAGGTGGAACGGTGTACGGCAATCCGGAATACTCTCCTGTAGGCGAAGAGCATCCGCTGAATCCGATCAGTTCATACGGCGTGGTGAAGGTGGCGATTGAGAAGTACCTGAATATGTATCAGCAGCTTTACGGGTTTGAACCGGTCATCCTGCGCCCGTCCAATCCATATGGGTCTAGGCAGGGGCATGCCGGTGTACAGGGGTTGATCGGTACACTGCTTACCAGAGCCCTAGCTGGTGAAGTTCTGGAAATCTGGGGTGACGGCTCCGTGACTCGAGATTACATGCATGTCGGCGATCTAGCTCGCCTGTGTGTGGCTGCACTCGAGAGTAACAGCTGCGGTGTGTTTAATGCCGGTAGTGGAGAAGGTTATTCCATCAACGAGATTATCGACCTGATTCGCGGCACTACCGATGGTCAGTTACAGGTGAACTACCGGGAGGGGAGGGCCTTTGATGTGAAAGAGATCGTGCTCGATATCAGTCGAGCCAAAGCAGAATTTAGCTGGTTGCCGGAGAGGTCTTTGGCTGATGGCATAGCAGATCAGCTGGGCTGGTTAAAATCATTGTGAGTCATCTTTGTAATAAGGGTTTTCGGTTCTCCGTATGAAGCCGCTCGTAACCATTGCGCTGCCCGTATATAACGGTGCAGCTACCCTTAACGTCGCAGTACAGTCTATCCTGAAGCAGAGCTTCACGGACTGGGAGTTGATCATACTCGATGATGCTTCCATGGATAACAGTCTGGAGATGATACGCTCTTTTGATGATTCTCGCATCCGACTGGTTGAAGGAGATAAAAATCTTGGGCTTTCGGCACGCCTGAATATGGCCGTTGAGATGGCCAATGGCATGTATTTTGCCCGTATGGATCAGGATGATGTTAGCTTTCCTGAGCGAATTCAGAAGCAACTGAATTATTTGCAGGAGCATCCTGATGTTGATTTGCTTGCATCAGCGACAACTGTGTTTCGGGGTACTAGAGAAGCATTGGGTTGTTTGCCTGTCCTGTGCAGACATGAACAGATCTGTGCCAGGCCCTGGAACGGATTTCATCTGCCACACCCAACTTGGATGGGAAAAACCGAATGGTTCCGTAAATACAAATATGATTCGTTTGCCGATGGTGCGGAAGATCAGCACCTTCTCCTGCGTGCGTATCGGGAAAGTCATTTTTCTTGCCTTGAAGAATCCCTGCTGGCTTATCGGGAAGGTATTAGGCCTCTGAAGAAAATGTTGCGGGCTCGACGGATTTTTGCCCGTGCTTACATTCATCAGTTTGCCGGCGAAGGCAGTTATGGCATGGCAATCAAAGTCGCTGCGGCTACTCTTATGAAAGCTTTTGCCGATATACTGAATCTGCTGTTTGATTTAACAAGTATGCGTAATAGTTTACGTCCTATGTCAGCTGCTGAGCAGGCAGCATGGCAGGTGCTATGGAATGAACTGGAGTGTGCGGAAAGCGAGACAGGAAACACTGATGAAAAAGCTTGAGAAGCTCTGCCTTGTTGTTGCTTCTGAAATGACAGTGAAGGCATTTTTGAAAGATCAGATCATCGCACTGAGTCAGCGCTATGACGTGACTCTTGTCGTAAATACTGATTGTAGTGATTTTGCCGAACAAAATGACCTGCCAGTCAAAGTTATACCTCTTGCCATCGTGCGGGAAATCAATCCTCTTGCCGACATACGAGCTTTGTATCGTTTGAACCGTCTGTTTCGTGAGTCTCATTTTGATATAGTCCACTCGGTAACGCCGAAAGCAGGCTTGCTCGCCATGTTGGCGTCAAGAATGGCAGGTGTACGCTTTCGTATTCATACGTTTACCGGGCAAGTGTGGGCGACTCGGGAAGGTTTTTCACGCCGGTTGTTGAAAACGATGG
>CAYZJL010000270.1:0-2558 GCA_964478615.1 uncultured Zetaproteobacteria bacterium | reverse complement strand
ACTTTCGAAAATATTTCTTCGATAATTCTCCGGCTTTCATCCAGCGAATGGAAATCAGATATCTTCATGCCGTCAACCGGCGCATCCCGTTCAAGTCCCACCATTTCCAGCCCGGCCGGATTAACATATACAATATTTCCATGCGAATCTGCCATTCCGACGAAACTGGGGGTTGATTCGATAATCATAGCTATGTCACGCACATCACTTGTACGCTCTTCAACCAGCCTTTCCAGATTTGCATGCGAATCGAGCAGAGCTTTTTCCGCCAGTTTGCGCTCACTGATATCGCGTACTGTGGCCATAACAAGCCTTGCACTATCCGATCCTATTGCGCTCAACCACACTTCCGCAGGAAATTCGCTTCCATCCATACGCCTATAGACCCATTCAAAGTGATTACTTCCCGACTCAATTGCTGAAGCAATTTTTCTGATGCCTTCTTGCAATGAACGGCATCCGGATGGCTGCCTAGGGGGAGAAAACTCAAAAGGGTGGGTCTCAAGAAAGACCTTTCGGGAATCAAAACCGAACAGATGCAATGCTGCTTCATTACAGTCAATGCATCGTTTCTTATCTAACAATATCATCGCATCAGAAGATGCCTGGAATAACGAATTTGCCCATGCCTGACTTTGCTTTAATCTTTCCGCTTCTGTCCTGATTCGTTTTTGATAGGCAATCAGCTGCTGCAGAAATGGCGACTGATCTGCTCCATCCTCAATCTGGTGCATACGTTTGCTCAAAGCCATAATGGTTTCCCGGGCTGCCTCAAGCTGCTTTTGCAATTGTTCTCTTGTGAGTTCTTGTTTCATTTACAGCCCAGAGCCAGTGCCACCATGGTTTGATTGATATGCAAACCTTGCCATTGCTCTCCATAGGTATCAAAACCGATAATATTGTCGGCAACTTTATTGGCTTTCGTCACCAGCAACTGAGTCAGACTGGCACCTCTGGCCTCAACATCCCGCAATATGCAATTACAGACGAACAGCAGCCTTACTTTACCCGTATCCTGCACCAGTTTCTTCATGGCCTTATCAAATTCGGCGAGCATATCCTGATGCTCACATAAATTGAGCACCATGCCTTCTTCGATAGCACAATAAAATACCAGTGAGCCATCCTTGCCAACCTGCTGGACAGAACGCACATAGTACTCACCGCTATATGGATAGATCAGAGGATATTTTGAAAAAACCTGAGGCTCCAGTTCCTCCAGTTTCAAACCCAGCAATTGTGCATAGCGATCTGCAGCCGGGATGCCGTCCAGATGATAAACCACTCGTTCTGCCACATTCGCCTTGGTAATTACCACAGTTGTTTCACCGGGAATAAAATGCTGATGTTTCAGAGTATGAAAAGGGATTTTGGTTTCTGCGAGTACAAATACAGCGGCATTTTCATAGGCCTTGCCATTGGCAATCACATAAGTTTTTTCAAATTGTTGATCATCTCCCGCAGAACCGCCCAACAGTGGAATATTTCCCAATTCAGAGGACATGGCGGCAACAAATGTTTCTTCCTGTTTACTCATTCCATCGAAAAAACTCAGGCAGAAATAGCCATCCGGATGTAAATCACTCCATTCGATGCCCAACTGTTGTATCAGATCGATACATACTGTTTGAACTGCCTTAGCAGGGGGACAATCAAAACTGTCCAGCACACTGACCCCCCAGCGAATAGAGTCTGTACTAATACCCAATAATACCAGCGTTCTATTCTGATGCTGTTTCGTCCGCCATTCTCCAGCCGTGGTACACCCGGCGATGAATGTGTCTGGGAAGCGCTCTGCAAGACAGGCCGCTACGATATCAGGATTCTGGGCCGTGGAATGGAAAACAAAAATCATATCCGGTTGCCGGTTTGTATCCTCAGGCCAGTCTTCTACCGCCTCGATAACGGCTTTTGCAGCATCCGTATCATCTGAACTTCCTTCCATTATATGCATAAACGCACTCCCGTTATACGACTATGGAATCCTGGATAAATTGCAAACAATGCGATTGCCATCCTGACAAAATCAGCCCGCTCAGGCAAAATATCGTATTGCCTGAGCATACACAATTCAGGAAAGCATGTGTTGTACTTGCATGCCCGAATGGGACTATGCATGTGCGCATGGCATGAAACCCAGTATTTATATACCTGTTGATCGCGACATCTATGTCGTTCACCGGTCGGCGACGTTGCCATCCAATTCATCATCTCCGATGAGTTGCGGCAGGGCATCCATAGCCTGCACAGATGCTCTGAATGAATCAGCGTTTCTCTGGTACGAGATTACTCACACCTGACAAGATTTGCATCAAAATAACAGTTTTTTCTAGAAGTTTATCGAATTTATCGCAAGCAGAAATTGAAATTATATCCTGTATCGGTTTTGAATGGAGTACAACAGGCATCAAAAGGTTATTCAATTTGCATCGAACAACAATCATCGATAATTGAGCAGTAGGCAATAAAAAAAAGCACCTACAAAATTGTAAGTGCTTGATTTAATTGGCGTCCCCAACCGGATTCGAACCGGTGTTGCCGCCGTGAAAGGGCGGTGT
>CAYZJL010000269.1:0-2564 GCA_964478615.1 uncultured Zetaproteobacteria bacterium | reverse complement strand
TGAAATTGTACCTTGTTTTTCATGATGTTACCTCCAATTGAAGTCACATCATTAGCACACAGGAATTGAAACCTTTTGGCTGCAGTTAATACGTAATCAGGAAGGGCTTTGATGTAATGAAGCTTCAAAGCGTTATTTCAGCTGATCCAGATTGCGCACTGCACCTTTATCGGCTGATGTGGTCAAAGCGGCGTAGGCTTTGAGTGCGTTGGAAACTACACGCTCACGGTTTATCGGTTTCCAGGCATCAGATCCTTTGGCTTGCATGGCTGTTCTGCGTTGAGCTAATTCATCATCCGATACGGACAGGTGAATCGTGCGGTTTGGGATGTCTATCTCAATAGAGTCGCCTTCTTCAACCAATCCGATGGCACCACCTTCAGCAGCTTCTGGAGATGCATGACCAATCGAAAGTCCTGAAGTACCACCAGAGAAACGACCATCGGTAAGCAGTGCGCACTCCTTACCCATACCTTTGGATTTCAGGTACGAGGTTGGATAGAGCATCTCCTGCATACCGGGGCCGCCTTTGGGGCCTTCATAACGGATGATGACAATATCACCGGCTACGATTTTATCATTCAGGATGGCAGTAACCGAGTCATCCTGAGATTCGAATACGCGAGCACGACCAGTAAATTTCCAGATTGATTCATCCACACCGGCTGTTTTTACGATACAACCACGCTCGGCAATATTACCGTAAAGCACAGCGATACCACCCTCTTTGGAATAGGCGTTTTCGAGATTACGGATGCATCCCGCTTCACGATCAGTATCGAGCGTTTTCCAGCGTTCAGACTGTGAGAAGGCCACTTGGGTAGGGATGCCACCGGGTGCAGCACGATACTTTTCACGCGGATTCACATTGGCTTCATTCATCACATCATTGGCATCCAGCCCTGCACCCAATGTAGCGGCATGCACAGTCGGCACATCTCTGTGAATCAGCCCTGCCCTATCCAGCTCTGCCAAAATACCGATCACACCACCGGCACGATGTACATCTTCCATATGATAATGCTGCACAGCCGGTGCAACTTTACACAGATTGGGCACCTTTCGGCTCATGCGGTCAATATCATCCATGGTGAAATCAACACCAGCTTCCTGCGCACAGGCCAATAGATGCAATACGGTATTGGTTGAACCACCCATGGCTATATCGAGTGCCATGGCATTTTCAAAGGCTTCAAAGGTGGCGATAGAACGCGGCAGAGCAGAGAGATCTTCATTCTTGTAATAACGTTCACACAGCGCCACGGCAGTGCGCCCTGCCTCTAGGAACAACTCTTTACGATCAGCATGGGTAGCCAGCAATGAACCATTGCCCGGCAATGCTAAGCCAAGGGCTTCAGCCAGACAGTTCATGGAGTTGGCGGTAAACATGCCCGAGCACGAACCACAGGTAGGGCAAGCAGAACGCTCAACCGCAGCCACATCTTCATCGGATTCATTCGGATCAGCCGCCATCACCATGGCATCTACCAGATCCAGATGTTTTTCACGGTTATTGATCGTGACTTTACCCGCTTCCATCGGGCCACCGGATACAAAGACAGCCGGGATATTCAGGCGCAGCGCCGCCATCAACATGCCAGGCGTGATTTTATCGCAGTTGGAGATACAGACCATCGCATCAGCGGTATGGGCATTGCACATATATTCAACCGAGTCGGCAATCAGATCACGGCTTGGCAGGCTATATAACATACCGCCATGACCCATGGCGATACCGTCATCAATAGCGATGGTATTAAATTCTTTGGCAACACCACCGGCTGCTTCAATCTCCCGCGCCACCAATTGCCCCATATCTTTAAGATGCACATGACCGGGTACAAACTGGGTAAAGGAGTTCACCACCGCGATAATCGGTTTGCTAAAGTCTTCATCCTTCATACCCGTTGCACGCCACAATGAACGGGCACCGGCCATATTGCGGCCTTGAGTGGATGTACTGGAACGATAAACTGGCATAATAAAAACTCCGCATCTTAAATCAGTGCAGTATCGTAACCATAGATGATAAATGATGCACGTCTAAGAGCCACTTGCAAAAGTTGTGAGCGGTAATCTATTTCAAACTTTTATTGTAATAGCATCATAAACTGCGCTGCATTCAAATGATTGGATGCTCAAACCATAGAAACCGAAGGTCAGAACCATCTGGCTAAAAAACCGAACAAAACACCTGCCAGCCAATATTAAATGTATTTAGTAAACCATCACCGTAATTCCGTTTGCCTTATCTATCCAGTGCCTCAATGCCGGGCTTGCCCGGTATGCACCACTGCGCAGACGCGCATGCAGTTCTTTCAGGTTGCTCATCAAGTGCTTGCCATATCCGACCATCTATGCCCGGTGCTGATGAGGCTTTTAGCCTGCGATATGATCCCAGCAGAGCCTCCTCCGTCAAATGATGCGCAAGGCTGGTGAACTGCTCTTGCTTGTTGGCTTGCGCCTTTTCCTGCACACGTTGGAGTTTCGGGCAGGTGACCTTCCATTCCTGCGTATGGCTCACCTTTCTCTCCTTCGTGATCCTTGGCCGGCCTGCCCCTTCG
>CAYZJL010000268.1:0-2574 GCA_964478615.1 uncultured Zetaproteobacteria bacterium | reverse complement strand
GGAGTCTGTCGGACTTATGAGAAATCTACTGCGCGGCAGGGATAACGGCCCAAAACACCCTGATTTATCGTTGCATAGTTACCACTATGCGCCTCACAATCATGCTGTTTTTGACTCGTTTCCCCATCTGCTCGCTACAATCACCCTAAGTCCGACAGACTCCTAGGCGCGAATGAGCCATTTCTGGAGAGTTATGGTTGTCGATGGGGGCTGTTGATTAGATAGATAAACAGGGGGATATACAGCTTAAGAAAAAGGGCGCAGTATGTAGTGGTTGCGGACTTAAAGGGTGGAAGATGCGGAACAACGAATGGGATGGAGGCTTGTTGATTATCTGCTTCTGCGGGCTTTCTTAACGGTGAAGGTGCGGCTCTCTGAATTCCTGGGGAGGTTGTTATGGAAAATGAACAACGTAGAGAAAAGCGTCATGTTACACGCGGTGTGTCAGCAGGGGAGCTTTATCACCCCATTTCAGGTCAATATTTTAAAGTAGAGAAGGTGTGTGATATTTCACCCAATGGTGTTGGTTTGAAAGCCAATGCTTTTGTAGATCAGGGCGAGAAAATCCGCCTAGGATTTAAGCGTGGCAGGGCACATATTGAAATGCTCGGGCGTGTGGTCTGGTGCACTCCTGTAGGCGATGGATCATGCGATACTGATGAGATGGGCCTATATAGGATGGGGATCATTCTGTAAGCAGGGTTGGTGTATCAGATTGCAGCTTCTCATTAACCAGTAATAGTGCTTTACCTCTAACACGCGAAATCTGGCGCCTTAATTGTATCAGGATGTTTAAGTACTTTTTTGTTTAGGGAGTTTCTATTGAGTTGGCAGGTTTTTACAGGCATTGCCGGTGGTGTTGGATTGTTTCTGCTTGGCATGCAGCTGATGACGGATGGGCTGCGCCTGTCGGCTGGAAAATCTTTACAACATATTCTTAAATATTCGACAAAAACAGCGCTACGGGGCGTGCTTTCGGGAGCTTTGATTACTTCTCTGGTTCAATCTTCAAGCGCAGTCACCGTAGCCACTATTGGTTTTGTGAATGCCGGTCTGCTCAAGCTCAAACATGCAATCCGTGTGATTTATGGTAGTAATCTTGGTACTACAATGACCAGTTGGCTGGTCGCTATTGTAGGTTTTAATGTTGAGATCAAAGCATTTGCTTTGCCAGCCATTGGTATCGGCATGTTGATGACACTATTATTGAAGAGTGAGCGGTATATTGCTCTGGGTAAGGTGGTGACAGGTTTTGGTCTGTTCTTTCTTGGTATCGATTTGATGAAAGGAGGCTTTTCCGGCTTCGAAGAATCGATTGCTCTGGAGGCATTGCAGCAGGGTGGATTAGGAAGTCTGGTTATATTTGTTGGTGTTGGTTTTTTGATGACTCTGATCATGCAATCTTCTAGCGCGTCTATTGCCATGACGCTGACAGCTGCAGCTAGTGGAGTTATCGCCATGCCCGCAGCGGCTTGCATGGTGATAGGTGCCAATGTCGGTACGACATCTACGGCTGTTATAGCTGTAATTGGAGCTACGCCGAATGCACGCCGGGTTGCTGCCGGGCACGTAATTTTTAATTTGGTGACAGGGGCGGTAGCACTGCTGATGTTGCCGCTACTGCTTCTATCCATTGAGTCTTTCCAGCAGGCTACGGGTATAGCGGGTGGCCCTGCTACATTTCTGGCACTGTTTCATACCACCTTTAATCTGCTGGGTGTGCTTTTGCTCTGGCCGTTTACGGCTACGATGGTGAGCTTTCTCAAGCTTCGTTTTGTCGCCCATGAAGAGGATGAATCGCGGCCGAAATACCTGGATAATACGCTGATATCCACCCCTTTGCTTGCTCATGAAGCCCTGAGCAAAGAACTTGCTCGTATGCAGCAGATCAGTATCCGTATGGCAGAAGATGCGATGAATACCGAAGCCAGTCTGAGCCCCAGACTGGCCGTTGATCTGGAAATATTGCAAAAACTGACGGACGCGGTCGGTAGTTTTGGTGTCAGATTGCGCAGCACGGACTTGCCTGAATCTCTGGCCGAATCTTTACCCATGGCGCTGGCTGCAACACGTTATTTCATTGAAGCGGCAGAAGTTGCGGGAGCAATAGACCATCAGCAGAGCAGAAAAGTAATTGGTGTATCCGAGCAGCTTGAAATATCACTGGTGGAGATGCGGCGCCTTGCTATTGCTATGCTGGAGGCTATCAGAAGCCCGTCAACTGATGCAGAACAAACCGAAGCCTTCTTGCAGGAAAAGGCTGAGGCGCTGGAGAAAAAATATGATGCAGTAAAAGTGCAGTTGCTCAGGGCTGGTACGAGGGGAAAGATCACTGCCCGGCATATGGTTGGGTTGATTGAGTTGATGAAAAATATTGAACGGTTGGCGAATCACAGCTTCAAGGGGAAAAAAACCTTAAACAGTTTTGTGAAGAGTCTTTCCGTGACAGATAAAGATCTGGAAGAAGTTGCTGAAGATCAGGAAATATCAGAAGAGCATGATGAGACTCTGGAGTCAGATGAACTGGAAACTCAGGTGGACACGGATTCTAATGTATCAGCAGTTAATAAATGA
>CAYZJL010000267.1:0-2587 GCA_964478615.1 uncultured Zetaproteobacteria bacterium | reverse complement strand
GATATTTTTCCACATGATGCTGATCGAGAATGCGCCGGAATTGCCGAAATGCTTCCACCGCTTCATCCATGGTTTGCGGGCTTAAGATGCCGGTGGTGAATGCATCATGGCCCAGGCGAACAGGTTCGCGGTAACGCTGAATTAAACGTGGTACGCCTTGATCATCCTGTGCGGCGATACCGAGTCGCATGGCATTGGAGCCGACATCGATTGCACCGACCAGAGCGCCGGGCTCCTGCAGTTCATCATCGGCAACAAGGTGAGTGATCTCCATCGGCTTATCATGCCGATTCGGAAGTTAAATCGCTATCTCAATTTTACCGGGCTGTTGGTATTCAGGTAAATATTCCCTTAAAGATAAAGAAAAACATAATCGAGAGGCCTGCACCGGCTGGCAGTGTGACGATCCATGACATGAAGATTGTTTTGACCACATTGCCGTTGAGTGCGCCGATGCCACGTGCCAGGCCAACGCCGAGTACGCCACCGACCAGCGTGTGTGTGGTGGAAATAGGCAGGCCTGTACCGGATGCAAATACAATCGTGGCGGCAGCAGCCAGCGTGGCAGCGAAACCCCGGCTGGGCGTGAGTTCGGTAATACCGCTGCCCACCGTGGCAATCACCTTATGCCCGTAAGTCATCAGGCCGAACACAATACCGAACCCGCCAAGCATCAGAATCCAGATCGGGGTGGCGGATTTAACGGCGATTTCGCCGGCGCTCTGGACAATGCCGACAATCGCAGCAACCGGGCCGATGGCATTGGCCACATCATTGGAGCCGTGCGCAAAGGCAATCGCCATAGCCGTGAAAATCATCAGCACGCCGAAGATTTTTTCCATATTGGTAAAATGGAATTCTCTATCGGCTTCCGGGTCAAACTTAATCCGTCCAATCATCACTTTGCCAATCATCGCAACGAGAACACCAATAATCACCGAGACCAGAATATCCTGTTCAAAAGGCAGTTTAACCCCGACATGTTTGAGCCCCTTGACCATTGTAACCATCGAAATCAGGAAACCCACCGCAAAGATATAGAACGGCACATAACGTTTCGCATTGGCAATCGGGCTGTCAGTATTGATGATCAACTTCTGAATACTTCGAAACAAAAAGAAGGCTATCGCTCCGGCCATCAGTGGCGAGGTCACCCAACTGGCGGCAATGGTACCCACCTTGCCCCAATGCACTGCTTCCATACCAATGCCGACGGCACCGAAGCCAACAATGGCGCCAACAATCGAATGCGTGGTCGAAACCGGCCAGCCCATGCGTGATGCCACCAGTAACCAAATACCGGCGGCCAGCAATGAAGCCAACATGCCGTATATCAGTAGCTCCGGTGTTGCACCCAGCGATGAGACATCGATAATACCTTTCCGAACCGTTTTGGTCACTTCGCCGCCTGCCAGTACAGCGCCTGCCAGTTCGAATATGGCGGCAATCATTACTGCCTGTTTGAATGAGAGCGCCTTGGAGCCAACGGAGGTACCCATTGCATTGGCAACGTCATTGGCACCGATACCCCATGCCATGAACAGGCCGAACAAGGCGGCCATGCCGATGAAAAGCGTAGCGTGTTGAACGAGAACGGATTCCATATCGTCCCCTTAACGCGCCATCAACAATTGAATGCGGCCACCGACCTGATGCGAAACATCGGCCAGCTTGCCGGTCCAGTTGATAATACGGTAAAGAAACATCATATCCAGCGGAGGATAATCCTGTTCGATTTCGAACATGGCTTTGCGCAAATTCTTTTCCATTTTGTCTGTTTTACTTTCAAGTTGTTCGAGGGTTTCAATCATGCCGTCAACGACTTCCAGTTGTCTACCTCTGAAACCGGCTTCAATCAACTCATCAAGTTCATTGATCGCGGTTTTTGCCTGATTTGCAGTGTCTACAGAACACTTGATAAAGGAACTGAAAGCATCCGCAATCGGTTCAGGAACCTGCATTTTTCGACCGATCATGGTGCCTGCAATATCCTCGGAAATATTGGCGATTTTGTCTTGCAGGCGGACAATGTCCAACACCTGCTCGCGTGGCATGGGCATGAACAGGCTGTTGGGAAGGCGCATGCGCAAATGCACCTTGATATCGTCAGCTTCGGTCTCCATGCTGGCAATGGATTGCTGAATGACTTTCGCTGATTTGAAATCGTTTGCAGTGATTGCTGCAAGAAAGTCCGGCAACAAGGCTGCACATGCACAGGCCTTTTCCATATGCTCCTGCAGTGGCTTTACCGGCGATCCGGCAAACATGCTGGTGATTGAACTTTTCATGACCATAGCATCCCCCTCCTTCAACAATTAAGGAGGGATGGTAAAGCACGATTTACGTCAAGTCACCTGCAATTGAGAAAGCAACTTGCCCGCATTATTCATGAATCGCCGTGATGATTGCGTAGGGTCTTTGTTTGCAACGGATTCCGAGGAAAGAATGCGTAGCTATGCGTACGGGCGACTGACGAGGGATTCATTGCGGACAAAGGGACAAGCAAGGGCGCTGCAGAATTTATGAATAATGTGGGCTGATATGGCTTCCCCTGTCAACGACGTATGCAGGGTAGCATGCCAACGCT
>CAYZJL010000266.1:0-2613 GCA_964478615.1 uncultured Zetaproteobacteria bacterium | reverse complement strand
AGCGCACCTCTTCCACATCAGGCAATGAATACATCACCGCTTCAATCGGATAGGTAATCAGTTGCTCTACCTCTTCGGAAGCCAGTCCTTGCGCTTCAGTATTAATCTGTACCTGCACATTGGTCACATCTGGAAATGCATCGAGATTAAGTTTTGGCACTACAAACATAGCGTAAGCCATTGAACCCACTAGCAACATGAGAATCAGTAGACGGTTATTGACCGCCGCATCTATTAATTTAGGAAACATGGTTGCAACCTCAATGGTTGTGTACTTCAAAACCGGCTTTAGCCAGCTCTGAAGCGAGTACAAATGCACCCTTGATTACAACACGTTCACCGAGTTTTATACCCTTGTTGATGGTTACCATGCCCATGCTGGCTTTGCTGGTTTCCACTTCACGGCGTTCAAAATGTCCCGGTTCTTCTTCGACAAAGACAATCAATTCACTGCCCTGACGCTGGACGGCGTGTTCCGTGATCAATAAAGCCTTTTCGCCCGAACTGGTGCCAATCTCTGCACGGACAAACATGCCCGGATGCAGTTGATCCTTGTTGTTTTGAATATTTAGACGTACACCGGCAGTGCGTGTAACGATATCAAGCTGATGATGGATGTTGATGACTGCGCCGAGGTAGTGCTCGTTGCTGCCTTTTGGATTGACCGATGCGGATTGTCCAACATGAATGTCGGATAATAGTGATTCCGGTATGTTGACTTCAACCCAGACTTGCGATTCATCGACGATTTGCATCAAACGTGTGCCTGCTGCTAAATGCTGACCAATGCGGAAATCATCAGCGACAACGGTGCCTGCATGGGGTGCACGCAGGGTTAACAAGCCATAAGCTTCTTGTTTCAACAAGCTGGCAATATCCGTTTTATTTAAACCATAGGAATATAGGCTGGCTTTTGCGGCTGCCAAATTAGCGTGCATGGCTTGATAGGTGCTTTGTGCCTGTTGTAGCCGGGCTTGCGATACAATGTGTTGCTGTGCCAGTTTTTTCAGCCGCGTTAATTCCTGTTTGCTACGATTATGCTCTGCGCGGGCCTTGAGGTAATTCGCTTCAGCCTGTGCGAGAGCGGTACTGTTCAGAGTGGCCAGTTGTTGTCCTTTTTTCACTTGATCACCCAAACGAACATGGCGGCTATGCACGATAGCATCAACCAGCGTGGTGATGTCAGCTAAGGAATAAGCATTGAATGCCACTGTGCCGGGAGCACTAAGCGTTTGCATGTTTGTGCGCATTTGCAGCTCTTCTGTGACAATGCCTGCCTGTTTGATTTGGGCAGGACTGAGTTTAATCAGCCCACCTTCTTCGTGATCACCATGTTCGCCAGCGTGGCCTTCAGTCGAATGACTGCCATGACCGGATGCGCCATGATCATGTTCGCCCGCGATAAGTGGAGGACTGACAAAAAGTAATAGGGTGGTTAAAAATAATGAGGCTGTTTTCATGATTGGATTCCTTCGAGAATATATTCGGGGTGACCGAGCACTTCGGCCAGTCGGATACGGGATAACCATCCCTGTTGAATGATTTCTAGTGCAGTCATGCGGGCATCAAGGCCTTGGCGTATATGAACAACCAGTTCTTCCAGATCCAGTTCACCGGCATCGTAAGCTTTTTGGGCAAGGGTCATGGTCGCTTCTGCACTCTGTTGCATATTTGAACGAATGAGGTTCGCTAAAGCACGCATAGCATTGGTATGGTTATCCAGAGCACTTTCTACCGCATAGCGCAATTGCTGTGTGGACCACTGCAAGCCTGTATTCCCCCGCTCTTTTTGAGCCAATGCAGCATGGTAGGCTCCCTTGTGGCTATTCAAAATGGGAATGGGAATAGTGATGCCAAATTTGATCAGATTTTCACCGGCCTCACGACCAACCATGGCAGTTAATGCAATATCTGGAATAAGCTGTGCATTGGCCAGATCAGCCTGCGCTGCAGATTGCGCCAGCGTTGATCGCAGCGCTGCAAGATCGGGACGCGATTCCAGCGCAACATGGTATGCATCCACAGGTGGTTGCCAGCTTGTCAGCAATTCAGGCAGCACCAGTTTAGAGGCAAGAGAGGCTGTCTTTTTTCCTAGCGACACCAGATACGCTTGCCTGTTTTGCGTCAACAATTGCATGGCGGAGGCGGTTGCATTCAATGCGGATGCATAAGCGGATTGAGCCAGGTTGGCATCGAGTTGGCTGGATTGCCCCAGCTTTAACTGTAGCGCCACTGCATGGCTAACTTTTTTCAACATCAAACTTTGTTGCTCACGCAGATCAAACGCCTGTTTGGCTATGGTGAGTTTTACATAAGCCTTGGCAGCTTCAAGCATCAGTTGCTGACGCGTAGTTTCCCTATGCTTGCTTGCAGCATCCAGCGCGGCTTGAGCAGATTGCTCGCGAAAGCCGCGCTTACCACCGGTTTCAATACCTTGAGACAGGGTAATATAGTAGTCATTGGCTGTACCTCCACCATTTAAGCGACGGCGTTGCGGTTCCAGAGAAAGTTCCGGGTTATAGGCATAAGCACCTTGCTCGGTAAGTCGCCCTTTAGCTGCATCAATGGATTGATCGGCCATTTGCAGCATCGGATGTTGCTTCGTGGCTGTAT
>CAYZJL010000265.1:0-2628 GCA_964478615.1 uncultured Zetaproteobacteria bacterium | reverse complement strand
AGCGGTGAATCGGATCTTCTTCAAAATAGGACAGGGTATCGTTCATCCAACCCATATTCCATTTCATGGTAAAGCCTAAGCCACCGAGATAGGTGGGGCGTGAAACCATCGGCCATGAGGTCGATTCTTCGGCCATGGTGACAGCGCCCGGAAAGCGTTCATGCACGAGACAGTTGAATTGTTTGAGGAATTCTACCGCTTCGAGGTTTTCACGGCCGCCGTGTTTGTTGGGTAGCCATTCACCTTCTTCACGGGAATAATCCAGATACAGCATCGAAGCCACAGCATCGACACGCAAACCATCGATATGATATTCATCGAGCCAGAATAGGGCAGAGGCAATGAGGAAATTGCGCACTTCATTGCGCCCGAAATTGAAGATGTACGTGCCCCAGTCTTTGTGTTCACCCAAGCGCGGATCTTCATGTTCATACAATGGCGTGCCATCGAAACGCGCTAAACCATGGGCATCTTTGGGAAAATGAGCGGGTACCCAATCGAGGAATACGCCAATACCTTTCTGATGGCAGTAATCGATAAAATAACGGAAGTCGTCCGGCGTGCCAAAACGGCTGGTGGGGGCAAAATAACCAACCGTCTGATAACCCCAAGAGCCGTCAAACGGGTGTTCGGTAATCGGCATCAATTCGATATGGGTGTATCCCATCCAACTGCAGTAATCGACCAGTTGATGTGCCAGATCACGATAGTTGAGGAATTCATCGCCATCATCACCAGCCCGTCGCCAGGAGCCCGGATGCACTTCATAAATGCTCATTGGTTTATCGGCGGCCTGATTGACCGGGCGGTTGGTGACCCAATCGGCATCGCTCCATTCATAAGCTTTGCAATTGTGGACTACGCTGGCAGTGGCCGGGCGCAATTCCATTTGCTGGGCATAAGGATCTGTTTTTTCAAAGATTTCGCCATGCTGAGAACGAATCTCGAATTTGTAGGTTTCAGCTTCACATAGGCCGGGGATGAAGATCTCCCAGATGCCTGTTGACCCGCGCACACGCATTTGATGTTCGCAGCCATTCCAGTGGTTAAAATTGCCGATCACCGATACGCGCGATGCAGCCGGAGCCCAAACGGCAAAACCAACACCGGATACACCCTCATGTTCGCGCACATGAGCACCCATGATGCGGTACTTTTCAAAATGATTGCCTTCACCGATCAGATGCAAATCCATTTCACCGAGGATGGGGCCGAAACGATAAGCATCATCTTTTTCCCAGCGATGGCCTTCGGTATTCTCAATGCGCAAACGATAGCTTTTTTCAAAGCTGCCGCCTTTCCAATGCTTTTCAAACACATCCGTGCCTTCGATGCGTTTCATGGCTTGAGCCCGGCCACCATCGGGCAGCAGCCACATTTTTTCTGCCTGAGCTTTCATGCTGCGTACAATCACACCGCCGTCGGGATGTTCATGCACCCCGAGCCAAGCAAAAGGATCATGACTGCGGGCCTCTACAATTGCCCATGCTTCTGAAGATAGAATTGGTTTTGTCATGTGTAGCCTCGCTTATGTTGCTTTTGGGGGTGTTTCAGTGGGGTGGTTTGTTGCCAGTCGTTCAGGTGAACATCATCAGGTGATTACGGTCGGTTTGTCGCGACCACTGAGTTCACGCAGTTTGGACACCGAATCGGCAGCTTCAATCATTTCAGCCAGTGCATCCTGTGCATCAAGCCCCTGTTTACTGGTGTCGGATTCAAACGATTCCAGGTACAGGCGAATGGTTGCACCACTCGTGCCGGTGCCGGAGAGGCGGAAAATAATGCGTGAGCTATCATCAAACAGGATGCGCACGCCTTGATTGCTACTGATGCTGCCATCAATCGGGTCGGTGTACGAAAAATCATCACAGCTCGCGATGCTGCGTCCGGCCAGTGTTGTACCGGGTAGTGTATCAAATTGATCGCGTACGTTTTGCAGTACTTGGGTAGCGGCAGCGGAATCGACACCTTCATAATCATGCCGGGAATAATAATTGCGACCGTATTTCTGCCAGTGGTCGCTCAAGATGTTGGCCACAGAGTCCTGCCGTACCGCCAGGATATTGAGCCAGAACAGTACAGCCCATAAACCATCTTTTTCACGCACATGGTCAGAGCCTGTGCCAAAGGACTCTTCACCACACAGGGTGACTTTACCCGCGTCCATCAGGTTACCGAAAAACTTCCAGCCGGTAGGTGTTTCAAAACAATCCAGCCCCAGCGCTGTAGCGACTTTATCGGCAGCGGCAGATGTAGGCATGGAGCGGGCCACACCGGCAATGCCATCTTTGTAAGCGGGCACGAGTGTGGCATTGGCAGCCATCACAGCCAGTGAATCGCTCGGGGTGACAAAGAAATGCTTGCCGAGAATCATATTGCGATCACCGTCGCCATCGGATGCCGCACCAAATTCCGGTGCATCATCGCCGTATAAAATATCCACCAATTCATGCGCGTAGGTGAGATTCGGGTCGGGATGACCGCCGCCGAAATCTTCTTTGGGTTTGCCGTTGATCACCGTGCCTGCGGGTGCCTGCAACATGTCTTCGAGAATGGTCGTGGCATAAGGCCCTGTGACGGCATGCATGGCATCGAAGACCATGCGGAAATCACTTGCGAGCAGCTTAC
>CAYZJL010000264.1:0-2634 GCA_964478615.1 uncultured Zetaproteobacteria bacterium | reverse complement strand
CTGTCCCATCATAAGGACTGATTCGAAAGAGCCTATCCCTGTATTGTTGCGCACCTGTCAGGTCTCCACGTTGATTGCGTAACACTACCATGGCCTTCAAGGCCCCTTCATGATCGGCACGAATAGTCAGAATTTTCAGTAACGCCTGCTCATACGTCATGTTTTCTGGTATGCCTCGTTCCAGACTGGCAAACATCGCATCAGCCAAAGCAAACCCTGCCCAACGATCCTTGGGATTAGCGCGATACGCCAGTGACTGCAGGCGCTGCACGCCCGGCTTGTTCTGCAATATTGATATCTGTGCACGCACACTCAACGCTGTTGCAGCCCATGCCCGTTTAAACGAAACCAGATCAGATGCATTGACAGACCAAACCTTCACGGCCTCATTGAATGTGCTGCGATGAGTCACCAGCCAATGCATCAATTCGGGTAGCACATGCGATTTATGGCGCAGTTGCGGCAGATCAAATTCAATCACCGGTGACCATTCCCCTTGCACCTGCGTCGAATTTGTATCATCCAGCAGCCCGGAGGCTTTACCCCAATAACGCCCTAACCATGTCCAACCTCCTTCACCACCCCAGAGATCAGCAGCAGGGGCCGCAGCCATCATTTCAGCGGCACCTTTATGCTGAGCGGCGAAACCGACCAGACCAAGACGATACCCATCCACAAACAGCGCATTGTTCTCAAACACCTGTGCAAAACTGCGTAACACCACCTGCATGGATTGTTTATCGAATTGATTGAATGCCAACCACTGCACAAACAACCCTCTTTTCGTCAGATGTGCCTTAGCACGTTGAAATTGTTCAAGCGAAAGTAGTGCTCCCCTCCCCACCATATCAGGGTGAAAAAGATCACCGACAATCACATCGAAGCTGCGCTCACTGCGCATAAGAAAACGTCGTGCGTCATCGTGTGCAATGGTGATTTTTGATGCTGCATCGTTGTTGACCTTGTCAAAGTAGCGCTGCGCGGCTGTGATCGCGCCCTGTGATAGCTCAACGGCATCTATCTTCGCTTGTGTCCATGGCAATGCTCCTGAAGCTGTAATACCTGTACCCAGACCTAGAAACAGTACGTTCTGAACGTCACCCTGCAGAAACATCGGCAGTCGTGCCTGGTTTTTCTGTACCGCTACGGAGGTCGGATCACTGGATGCATCCATACGCTGCAGATCAGCCAACAGTACGCGCTGACCATCGTGCCGTTGTATCACATGCGTAATAGAAACCGCATCTTCTCTCTGAAAAAGATCCGTAGCTGCGGGCAGTTCAGCGTGCAACAGGCTCGAAGCAGCAGGTAACTGCCAGACTGGCCAGGCAAGCAGTGCAAACAGAGATATACTCGTCACAGCAAACTGTAATCGCCGTGCGTGTTGCAACCAATAACAGCCACACAACATAATTAAGGCTGCCGCCAACAACCATGTTGCAGCCGTTCCAAGCCAGGGAATCAGCACAAAACCTGCCAACAGGGCGCCAGCACATGCCCCCACACTGTTGGCTGCATACAGAGGTCCACCTTCATCATGATTGGTGATCAACGGTAACCACGCCCCCAAGGCCAGTGTTACAGGCAACGTGCACAGCGCAATCAACATGCCTTGAAAAAGCAGCGCTGCAAAGAGTGAATCAAATGTCACACGTTGGCCCCACTCATTCACATATGGAAACAGATACAGACCAGCAATGGCAATCACTGCCACAAGCACAGGTAAGCGTTGCAAAGCACGCTCGCGTGGCAGATATTTTGCCACCATACTGCCCAGGCCGATACCAATCAGAAAAACCGCCAGGATGAGTGCCAGCACATACTCTGTGCGCAACAGAATCATGCCGTATGCACGTGTCCATGCAATTTCCAGCATCAAGGCACCTGCCCCCATACCGGCATAAACCAGCAACATCGTTAGTTGCGGCTGATGTGCGCCTGTACAGACAGCATCATGAACAGGCTCAGCTTTTATCTGTCGCGACAAATAAAATAGCCCTATACCGACCATCACACCTAAGGCCGCCACCCATTGCAAAGATGTGATCCAGCCAAACAACGGTAGCAGTAGCAATGGTAACAGCGCACCAAGCGCACCACCGATTGTATTGACACCATAGAGTGAACCCAGCGTTAGTTTTAAAGTTTTACCAGCTCTGAGCATGGCGGGGAAAGCAAACCCCAGCGCCATGGCGGGCAAACATAACACCCATAAAGCGGAGAACATTTGCCAAAACTGCCACATATGCACATCGTCAACCGACAACCACATGCCTTGCAGCCATTGCATCAACAGTGGCAATAGCAAAGCATAAAGCGCTACAGCAACTTCAATACCAGCCAACATACGTAATGTGTTTTTGATCGATGAGAACCAACGGCTGCCCATAAAACTGCCCAGCCCCAGCCCTAACATGAAAGCGGCAACAGTAATCACGACACCAGTAATAGTAACCCCAAACAGCAGGCTCAGCATGCGTGTCCAGAGCACTTCATAGCTAAGTGCCGTTACACCCGACAATGCATACAGCAATAACAGTACGGCAGCGTGTTTGGATGAATTCATGTTAAATGATTATGCAATAAACGTGAAAAACAGTGCTACAATATTCGATCTGGATAGAACCAGACAAA
>CAYZJL010000263.1:0-2657 GCA_964478615.1 uncultured Zetaproteobacteria bacterium | reverse complement strand
GAACCCGGTTCGCGCCAATTTGGTTGAGCGAGCGGAAGAGTGGCGCTGGTCGAGTATTGCCGCGCACTTGTCCGGTCGGGATGATGAGCTGGTAAAAGTGAGCCCGGTGCTTGATCGCTATGGTGATTTTGCAACATTTCTTGCGCAGGATGATGATGCATCCGATGCATTCAGACGCCTGCGTCAATCGGAGACAACAGGGAGACCTTTGGGGGATGATGTGTGGATGGACAGGGTTTCATCCATGGTTGGAAAAGAGTTGAAGCCAAAGAAAAGGGGGCCAAAGCGAGGTGATGGGGATGATAATTAAGTACATTTAGTAAACTGTCACCGTAACCCCGTAACCCCTAGATTCCCATTTTCATGGGAATGACGGCCGGCAGTTCAATTAATGATCCACTATAAAATTTCAGAATAGGATGCCCGGAATCACCATTCGGCAGGACAGCCGGATTGGACACGCTTCAGCGTGCCCGCAGGGAGAGGCACAGGATGTGCCGAATCACAAAAAGGCGTTTAAACAAAAAAAGAGGCGAGCCTAAGCCCGCCTCTTTTTGCCCCTCTCCCTAAGAGGTGGTCTGCTTAGCTCTCTTCGAGCAGCGCTTTCATGGAGAGGCGAATGCGACCATTGCGATCGACATCAAGTACTTTTACACGTACTTCCTGCCCCTCTTTCAGCTCATCAGCAACTTTCTCAACGCGGTGATTGGCAATCTGAGAGATGTGTACTAAGCCGTCTGTGCCGCCAACTACGCGAACAAATGCTCCGAAATCCATCAACTTGACCACTTTACCATTGTAAATCGCGCCAACTTCAACTTCAGCTACGATATCTTCGATCATCTTCTTGGCTGCTTCACCGGCATCGCCAGTGACTGCAAAGATGGTGATGGTGCCGTCATCAGCAATATCAACCTTGGCACCAGTCTCTTCAACGATACCACGAATCACTTTACCGCCAGCGCCGATCACTTCACGAATCTTGTCGGTTTTAACTTTCATGGTGAACATACGCGGCGCATGATCAGCAATGGAATCACGCGGTGCTTCCATGCACTTGGCCATTTCATCAAGAATATGAATACGAGCGCCATGTGCCTGAGCCAGTGCTTCTTTCATGATTTCACGGGTTAAACCTGCAATTTTGATATCCAACTGCAAAGTCGTTACACCATCGCGGGTACCGGCCACTTTGAAATCCATATCGCCCAAGTGATCTTCATCACCCAGAATATCGGTCAGTACTGCATAACCATCTGATTCAAGAATCAAGCCCATGGCAACGCCAGCAACCGCTGCTTTGGTTGGTACACCAGCATCCATCAAGGCCAGAGAGGTGCCACAAACAGAGGCCATAGAAGATGAACCGTTGGATTCAGTGATTTCTGATACGGAGCGGATGGCATAACCGAACTCTTCCATCGATGGTAGAACAGCTTCCACACCACGACGCGCCAAACGGCCATGGCCGATTTCACGACGACCCGGAGGGCCGAAGCGACGTGCTTCGCCCACAGAGTATGGTGGGAAGTTGTAGTGCAGCATGAAACGCTGTTTAGCTACGCCTTCAAGCGATTCAGTGGTCTGCATGTCGGATTCTGTGCCGAGAGTGATCGTTACCAAGGCCTGCGTTTCACCACGGGTGAATAGTGCAGAACCATGTGTGCGAGGTAGAACGCCAGTCTGGCAATCAATGGCACGCACCTGATCAGTTGAACGGCCATCAATACGCGGGTTACCGGCAATGATTGAGCGGCGAACAACATCTTTTTCCAAGCCTTTTACAGCAGATGAGACGTCGTTGGAGCTGAAATCACCTGGAGCTTCTTCAGAACCTGCCAGTTTTTCCTGAGCTGCTGTACGGAACGCTTCGATTTTGGCTGCACGGGCAGATTTATCGACAATGGCATAAGCTTCACGCACGTCTGTTTCAAATGCTGCTTTAACAGCGCCTTTTACATCGTCGTTACCAGCCAGTTCAACAACCAGCTTCTCTTTTCCTGCAAGTTTGACCAGCTCTTCAATGGCATCGAGTACAGGCTGATAGCCTTCCTGACCGAAGATGATTGCATCAATCATCTGCTCTTCAGACAACTCTTTGGCTTCAGATTCAATCATCAACACTGCATCACGTGTACCAGCAACGATCAAGTCCAGCTCAGATGCTGCAACCTGTTCATAAGATGGGTTCAATACGAATTCACCATCAATCATTGCAACACGAGAGGCTGCAACAGGTTCTGCAAAGGGTACATCGGAGATGGCAAGCGCTGCAGAAACACCATTGATGGCGATGATGTCAGGGTTGGTGCCTTCATCAGCTGAAATCACTGTAGCGATCACCTGAGTTTCGTGGAAATAGCCTTTAGGGAACAGTGGGCGAATCGGACGGTCAATAAGACGCGATGTTAGTGTCTCTTTTTCTGAAGGGCGCCCTTCACGCTTGAGAAAGCCACCCAAAAAGCGGCCAGCAGCGTATGTTTTTTCCTGATAGTGAACAGTCAGTGGCATGAAATCCACGCCCTGCAGTGGCTGCTTGGCAGCTGTTGCAGCAACATGAACAACAACGTCGCCAACCTGAGCCAGGACAGAACCACCGGCTTGACGCGCTACGCGTCCTGTTTCAAATGAGATAGTGCGGCCAGCAACTTCGGCCT
>CAYZJL010000262.1:0-2667 GCA_964478615.1 uncultured Zetaproteobacteria bacterium | reverse complement strand
GATAGGTGGCGTGTGGGCGCTGGTATGGAAAAACCTGAGCAAACTGCCGCAGTTTATTAAGAGATAGGACTAAGGGTGAAAAAAGGACTCAGGTAAAGAGTGTATCGCCTAGGGGATATATGCGCTCGCGGTATTTAGTCATCCTGCCCATCACAGGGTTTCAAATAAAGGGGCTGCTTCAGAAAAAACACAACTAATGTACATTAGTGACAAATGTTGCTGGTTCTGCTATGATTTCTTGCGTCCATATGGAGGATTACTTTATGCGTTTATCTATCGAAGTATCACCGGAGCAGCACCAACGGCTCAAGGCTGTGGCTGCGCTTAGCGGTAAAAGTATCAAGGCATATGTGTTGGAACGAGTCTTACCGGATACGCAGACGGAAAATGATAGTGAGGCACTGCATCAGTTAGAAGCATTTTTGAAACCTCGTATGATGGCAGTGCCGGATGCTGTTATTCAAAAATCTGTAGAGCAAATATTTGAGGAGACTCATCAGGACATGCGATGACAACATGCCATCATATCATTTAACAGCACAGGCTGAAGAGGACCTCAAAGGAATTGCCCGTTACACACTGGAACAGTGGGGCAGGAAGCAATCCATTCATTATGCGAGTTTACTGGGGGATCATTTTCGAAGTATTGCCTCTGAGAATATTCTTTCGCACACTTTTTCGGTGAATTTTCCACAAATTAAAGTAAGCCATTGTGAGCATCATTATATCTTCCATATTCACCCTGATAAAAAGCAGCCTGTCATTATTGCAGTGTTACATGAACGAATGGATATGTTGGCTCGGCTTAAAAACAGGCTGGATTGATGAGAGACACTAATTTTACAAATCATAAGAACGGAGTTAGTGGAGTTCTTATGAGTAAAGTATCGCAGTTTTTGAGGCGGAATAGATGAATATTCTGATTGTTGGCGGAGCCGGTTATATTGGCTCTCACATGGTAAAAGCCTTAAGTGAGAAAAAGTGCAATATCACTGTGCTTGATAACCTCTCTTCAGGTCATCGTGATGCTGTTTTGGCTGGGCATCTTGTTGTTGGTGATTTATCTGATCTGGATTGTTTGGATAAAATATTTGCAGACAATGCATTCGATGTGGTGATGCATTTTGCATCCAGTATTATGGTGGGTGAGTCGGTTGAAAAACCATCCCTGTATTATCGTAATAATGTTACCAACACCCAGAACCTGTTGGATGCCATGGTCAAACATGATGTGAAGCAATTCATCTTTTCATCCACGGCTGCTATTTTTGGTGAGCCTGAATATACGCCAATTGATGAAAAACATCCGAAAACACCTATTAATCCGTATGGACGCAGCAAATGGATGGTTGAGCAAATACTGGAAGATTATGATCGTGCTTATGGTCTGAAGTCTATCTGTCTGCGCTATTTCAATGCGGCAGGTGCTGATTCTGAAGGGCAGTTGGGCGAACGTCATGATCCGGAAACGCATTTGATTCCACTGGTGTTGCAGGCGGCTTCGGGCAATAGGGATGCAATCACTGTGTTCGGACGTGATTACGATACGGAGGATGGTACTTGTATTCGTGATTATATTCATGTTGCAGATCTCTGTCAGGCACACTGGCTGGCTATTCAGAATTTGCAGAAACATGGAAACAGCGGCCGCTACAATCTGGGCAATGGTAACGGTTTCTCTGTTAAGCAGGTGATTGATGTCTGCCTTGAGGTGACGGGAATGGAGATCAAGGTTACTGAAGGTGAGAGGCGTGAAGGCGATCCTGCTGTGCTTGTCGCTGATTCATCTCTGGCGCGTTCAGTACTGGGCTGGCAACCACAGTATGGCGATTTGGAGTCTATAGTTTCTCATGCCTGGGTATGGGAGAATCGTTAGTATTGTTGTCCGCCTTACGATACCACTTTTCGGCTGATTATGACTGTATGCTGCGCTTTTTGGGGCGGGCAAAGGTGAAATGCAGACACATTCCTCAAGTGCTGGTGAGTTGCGTTTGGGTGGAACCAGCAATCGTTCATTGGGTAATATTATCAGGAAGTCACGGGAAGATTATCGAGCATTGCATAATAACGCTGTTGGTGGTGTTTGGGCTTTGGTTTGGAAGAATTTGAGCAAGCTGCCGCAGTTTGTGAAAAGTCAAAAGCAGTAACCACGGATGCCCTGGGGCATCCGTGGTGAAAGGTTTGTGCTGTATGGTTTAGAGTCAAAAGAAGTGGGCTGGACACAAGACCTTGTTCTATTTTCCAGATGATACTATAGTGTGTAATGTTTAATATCTTATACACATGGGGTGTGAAATGAGAACCAATATAGTGATTGATGACCAATTAATGTCTGATGCCTTAAATGCTGCCGGGTTAAGTACTAAAAAAGAAACTGTAGAACTTGGGCTTAAACTAGTGGTCAAGCGGAATAAACAACAAGCCATACGAAAGTTGAGAGGAAAACTTGCCTGGGAGGGAGATTTAGATGAAATGAGAGGGGGAAAGTGATATTCGTTGATACCAGCGTTTGGATTGATTATTTCAATGGAAAAATTAATGATGAAACGAATATGCTGGATGCTGCGCTTGTCGATGGATCGGTTGCCATTGGCGATATTATATTTTTGGAGATCCTCCAAGGGTTTAGAAGCGATAAGGACTACAATAGCGCAAAGAAAACACTGG
>CAYZJL010000261.1:0-2668 GCA_964478615.1 uncultured Zetaproteobacteria bacterium | reverse complement strand
ATTCAGAAAGGTAATTTGGTGGTGGTTTAGGGCGCATTGCGGCAGCTTAATACATAGCGAGGGCTGTGGCTAAGTATATGGATATCGGGGGCACTGCTGTCCCACTTATCTGAAATCATATTGGCAGGCTGTATTGCGCAGTATTTATGGGTTCAGGTTCAGGCGGTTTAAATAACTCCATCAAGTTTCTACTCACGAACAGATTCATCTGAAGGAGCCGAATAATCTGCATCCCAGTTAATAACCCAGTCTGGAGCTACCCCCGGATCTTCTCCGGTAATTAACAGTGCAGCCTGAACCACAGTCAACTCATCACACAATCGCCAGTAATCAAGTTTCTCCATTTCGATCTCCATAACTTGAACTACGTGGGACTTTACAGTGCCTTCTAGTGCAATGACAGCATGCCAAAAAGATGATTCCTTGCTCATGGCATTAAAGTGCATAAAGTCAATTCTGTTTAAGGGGTCTGGGAGGGCAATTGAGCAATCTTGCGGGTATCAAAGAGCGGGCTAAAATTAGTTGCACCCGATGGAAAGAATGTGCCATGCGCGCAACGATATATCATCTATGAATATAGTGATTACTGATTATCAAGCAAAATACTTTGCTCATGAACTGACCATTCAGCATGCCTCGGGTGGTGTGGACAGGATATCCCAATCACTTTTTGATGCCAGTGTGGATCTAAACCCTCATCAGATTAATGCTGCTCTGTTTGCCTTAAATGACCCTTTGAGTCAGGGCGTGGTGCTGGCTGATGAAGTCGGCTTAGGTAAAACAATTGAGGCAGGATTGGTACTATCTCAATATTGGGCAGAGCGTCGGCGGAAGCTATTAATTGTGTGCCCTGCGGCACTACGAAGGCAATGGGCTCAAGAACTGCAGGAAAAGTTTCATTTGCCGTGTCAGATTCTGGATGCACAAGCTTACCGGAAGTTGAAAAAAGAAGGGATATATAAGCCTTTAAGCAATAAAAGCGTTGTCATTATCTCTTATCACTATGCTGCCCGGCTAGAGGAACAGCTACTCATTGAACCTTGGGATCTTGTGGTGATGGATGAGGCTCATAAGCTGCGCAATTCACATCGTACCAGTAACAAGATGGGCCAATCACTTAAACGCATCTTTGCAGGTAGAAAAAAACTGTTACTGACTGCAACGCCATTACAAAATTCTTTGATGGAATTATACGGCCTATCCACTGTGATTGATGAGCATATCTTTGGTGATGACCGGGTCTTTAGACAACAATATATTCAGGGAGAAGGCTCTATAGTGGAGCTTCAGACAAGGCTGAAAGGTTTTGTTCAACGGACTTTGCGTAAAGATGTTTTGGAATATGTGCGCTATACACAGCGCCGAACATTAACTGTCCCATTTAGCCCAACACCGCAAGAGCAACGCTTATATGATGGAATCAGCGCATTGCTTGAGCGCGAAGAGAGTTACGCACTTCCCAAACGGCAGCGTCATTTGATTGGGTTGGTTCTCAGAAAATTGCAGGCATCCAGCTCTTTCGCTGTTTTGAACACTTTGAAAACCATGAAACATCGTTTGGAAGTTTTGCAGGCAGGTGAAGAACCAAAGCAATCTTTATTGAGTAGTTTTGTGCATGAAGATGAGATCGAACAAGACTACTTGGAAGAAACTGATGATGTCGATGAGGGCAATGAAGTAATTGATCAAGTTTTATTGCGCCAGGAAATTCAGGAATTGGATACATATATTCATCAAGCAGAATCCATTCCAGTAGATAGCAAAGCAACAGCACTGCTTACAGCTTTATCACAAGGCTTTGAGCAGATGGCGATGATGAATGCGCCAAAGAAGGCTATTGTATTTACTGAATCAAAACGGACACAGGAATATCTGGAAACATTTCTTCATGAGAATGGCTATCAGGGTAAAGTTGTACTGTTTAATGGCTCAAATAATAAGCCCGCAGCTACAGAAACTTACCAGCAGTGGTTAAAAGATTATCAGGGTACAGACAGGGTGACGGGCTCATCGCAAGTGGATCGTCGAACGGCATTGATTGATCACTTTAAGCAGGATGCGGAAATCATGATTGCCACGGAAGCTGCTGCCGAAGGTGTAAATCTACAGTTCTGTTCATTGATCATGAATTATGATTTGCCATGGAATCCGCAGCGTGTGGAACAGCGCATTGGTCGCTGCCATCGCTATGGGCAAAAATTTGATGTTGTAGTGATCAACTTTCTGAATCAGGCCAATAAGGCAGATCAGCGCGTGCTTGAACTGCTTACCGAAAAGTTCCATCTCTTTGATGGTGTGTTTGGAGCATCTGATAGTGTGTTGGGTAGTATTGAGTCAGGTCTGGACTTTGAAAAACGCATCCAAGCTATTTATGACACTTGCCGAACCTCTGATGAGATTGAGGCTGCTTTTGAAGCTTTACAAAAAGAACTGGAACCCGACATCAATCAAAAAATGCAGCAAACGCGACAGCTGTTGCTGGAAAACTTTGATGAAGATATTCACGATCTGTTAAAAATTCAGCTTGATGCAGCAGAGCAGCGTCTGGATAAAATCGGTCGATGGTTCTGGTCATTAACAAGCCATCAATTACAAGGTTATGCTGATTTTGATGATGATCAATATCGTTTTAGGCTGCATCAGCCCATATCAGAAGCACCTACAGGTG
>CAYZJL010000260.1:0-2683 GCA_964478615.1 uncultured Zetaproteobacteria bacterium | reverse complement strand
TGTTGTCGTGTTATTTGATGATTGTTATTGTTTTTTTGTAGTCGGTGAACGGTATATATTTTGCGCCTTAGTCTAGTTGTCTAGGAGATGTGTATTAGTGACAGACGTCAACCTATCCCGCAATGGTTTGAAAACATTGGATATTTCTCATGTTTTCTCTTTAACTGAGAATCAGAGTGAGGTAGAATATGTTGCAATATAAGGGGTTGGAGGCGATGGATGATTTACGCAAAAGATCACAAAACATGCAACATGTTCGATCCGTTCAGTCATCTTGGTCCAAAACGGTTGAAAATGCTGACGGAATCATGGCCCGGCCTGTTTCGCAGGGAATTGCTTGTGAACCTACCGGTGCATTTGCTCAGTAAGTATTATAAACGCGATATGGGTCGGCCAACGAAAGAGCTCTACGCCATGATGGGCGTGATGATCCTGCAGCAGATGAAGGATTTGACTGATGAAGAAACCGTTCGTCAGTTTGCCTTTAATACAGAATGGCACTATGCGTTGAATATCAGCGGTGATTCAGATGCTTCAGCATACATCTGCCCCAAGACACTGTGGAATATGCGTAAGATTATGTGTCGGCATGGGCTGGAAGAAGCTGTCTTCACAGCCATTACAGCGCACCTTGCCAAGGTATTTGCCGTTGATATGGACAAGCAGCGGCTGGATTCCACGCATATCTTTTCCAACATGAAACACCTGGGACGCATCGGTTTGTTTATCCGGACGATCAAAGGATTCCTCACCAACCTGAAACGCCATCATAAAGAACATTATGCTGCAGTGGATGCTGATATCATCCAGAATTATATGACCAAGCGGGGTGAGTCCGGTTTCGCCATGGTCAAGCCATCGGACTCAGCCAAACGCCTTGCAGATTTGGGTGATGACCTGTTTTCTCTGGCGGAGCAGTTCAAGGATGAGGCGACAGTGACGGCGATGAGCAGCTATCACAAGCTTGTGCGACTCCTCAAAGAGCAGTGTATCGTTTCAACAGATGACGATGGCGGCGATGGACAAGTCGAGATTAAGCCGGACAAGGATATTGCATCGGATTCAATGCAGAATCCCTCCGACCCTGATGCCGGTTATGATGGGCATAAAGGCCAAGGTTATCAGTCGCAGATCATGGAAACATACAACGAAGATGAAGATGCCCCGTGTCTGATTACGCATGTGGCTGTAGAGGCAGCGCACGAGCATGATGCTCATGCCCTGATTCCGACTATCAAGTCGGCCAGTGAGAATGATTTTCCTCCCAAAGAGGTTCTGGCTGATTCGTTATATGGCAGTGATGAAAATGTTCAGAATGCGGCCTTGCTAGGCGTTGAAGTTATTGCTCCTGTCCTTGGCACAGTCAATGAAAATAAGCTGGGATTGGATGCGTTTCAAACGGATGAGAAGGCGGTTGTTGTTGCATGCCCCGAAGGGCATGCGCCGGAGCGCATAAGGCGTAAAGATGGCCGGATCACAGCTCTGTTCGCTGTTTCCGTCTGCCTGGCCTGCCCGTGCAAAGATCGTTGTGCTGCAGTTGAGGGCAAGAAAGCTTTTTATCTACGTTATACGGCCAAACAGGTTCGCATTGCGCTGCGTCGTGCTTATGAGAAGACGGATGAATTTCGCGAGCGTTACCGATGGCGAGCTGGAATAGAAGGCTCCAACGCATTGGGCAAGCAAAAAACAGGATTAGGAAAGTTAAGGGTTCGCGGCATGAAAGCGGTGCGCTTTGCTGTGACCCTCAAATGGCTTGGTGTGAACATTTTAAGGGCAAGTGTGTGCCAAAAAGATGTGAATGGTGAAAACAGCCCGGAATCCGCAACCAACATACGGTCAATATTGAATATATCGGCATGGATGCGGTCTCTTAGCAACACAATGCATCGCACCTATGGATTACTGGTGCCTTTGCCAATTAGAGACAGCCATGCTCAAGAGAGGGTCGCGTGACTTTTTACGAGGAGATCAATCGTTATTCATTGAATCCCCTGACTGAAAGCTTCAGCTGATTATAGACGATAAAACGTAAGATGGAAGCTGTGAGAAAAGAGAAAGGGTTTAGGACTGAATCGCTACTCATAATGCGTCCAGCAGCGCAGCACATGAATGGTCTGCATTCCTGCATCGACGGCATAAACCAGACGATGTTGAATATTGATCCGGCGGGAATAATACCCCTTCAGATTTCCAACCAGCCCCTCGTATCGCGGAGGCGTTACAAACGGATCAACCTGCATCTGTTTCAATATCGCCACTGTTTTATCGCTCAAACCTGCCTGCTTTAGCCTCTTCATATCTTTCACCGCCTGCCTCGAAAACACGACACTCCAGCTCAAAGCTCCATATTCTCCAGTGCAGTCCCATCTGATAACGGTTCTTCCGCAGCCGTATGGATCGACGCCACAAGGCCTGCAAACTGGTTAAGATAGAGTGTTTCCTCCACCGCTTTCCAATCCGCCTCGCCAAGCACCACAAAATCCTCGCCATGGCGACGCCGGACCCGCAACACTTCGTGGTTACTGATGCACTCATCCACCTTGCTCTTGAGTGTTTGCCTGAATTCATTTGCAGTTGTTTCAATCATTTCAAACCTCCATTGAGCACACGCCCAAAGGGTACTGCACTTCGGTACTGTAAACAATGTAATGAGCTTAGTGAGCCACCGGGGTCAGTTCTTTAG
>CAYZJL010000259.1:0-2709 GCA_964478615.1 uncultured Zetaproteobacteria bacterium | reverse complement strand
TGCGTATAGATTGTAAACAATAATTTATATGGGCTTGAAGTCGTACGACCTTTGCTGTATTGCATCGCCAGGTGAAAAGTTAAGAATAAGGCAATGCACATTCTTATCGTAGATGACCATGAGCCGTTCAGGGAAGGGCTTGTGGAGCTATTACACGACCGTTTTCAAGATGTAACGGTTTTGCAAGCTGATTCTGTGGCATCTGCCTGTAAAGTTACCAGACAATATCACCGCAGCGTCGACCTTGTGCTGCTTGATCATGAACTGCCCGATGGCTTGGGAGTGAATCTGTTGGCCAGGATGAGACTTGAGTATCCTCATCTCGCGATAGCGATCTTATCAGCATGGGAAGATGCCGAACTTATGCAGCATGCATTGCAATTGGGCGCTTTGGGATATATCCCGAAAAATACATCTACCCCTGTCATGCTTAGCGCTATTCAATTGATTCTCTCCGGTGGCGTTTATGTTCCTCCCTGTCTGTTATCATATATGCCGCCAGATATATCTAAAATGATGAAAATAGCAGAGGAGAAAACACATCTGACTGATCGGCAGCTGGAGGTGTTATCTCTATTGCGGTCTGGACTTTCCAATAAGGGTATTGCCAGAAAATTATCAATTTCCGAAGCAACGGTGAAGGCTCATGTCACGACCATTTTAAGAGTATGCGGGGTATCATCCCGTACACAACTGCAGGGAGGCAGGAAGAGCGTTTTTTAGCATTCGGTTAGCCGGATACCATCTGTTTCAAGCGTAATTAATTTCTGTTTGTATAGTGCGCCCACGGCTTTTTTGTACATGCCTTTGCTGATGCCGAGGCTGGCGTGAATATCATCTGGAGCGCTTTTATCTGTCAATGCCAGGAATCCATCATGGCGTTTTAGTTTGTCGATGATCAGATGAGCAATTTCATCGGTTTTTTCACTCGGTCTGAGATGCAGGCAAAGATCAATACGTCCATCTTCACGGATATTTTTGATAAAACCAGCAACATTTTCACCACGTTTTAAACCTTTGGGAACCTCATTATGATGCAGCATGCCCCAGTGGCTGTGATCAACAATCACCTGATAACCCAGATCGGTACGGTTGGCGATGAATAGATTTACAGTCTCACCAGCGTCAAATTCATCTTCGGATTCACGATGCAAGAAACCATCCAGACGGGCTGATCCAACGATGCGATTGCTATCTTTATCAATATAAATACGCACAACATATAACTTGCCTTCTTCCATACGTGGCTTTTGCTCAGGGAAGGGGA
Source organism: uncultured Zetaproteobacteria bacterium (assembly GCA_964478615.1). Lineage (GTDB taxonomy): Bacteria > Pseudomonadota > Zetaproteobacteria > Mariprofundales > Mariprofundaceae > Mariprofundus. The sequence continues at coordinate 1,442 of CAYZJL010000259.1, read as the reverse complement.
CAAGCAAATCTTTCATGAGCCCCCATTGCATGAAGGCTCCGAACTTGTTGACCGATACCGCTTTAAGCAGAGCAAATTCACCGACCATGGCAAATGGCTGTTCAGTTGTTGCAACGAGGCGATCTTCAGAATCGCGATAGAGAAAGACTTCCAGTGCATCATCAATCTCACATGCATCAGGCACATAACGGATTGGCATCAATATCTCACCCAAATCACCGCCATCAAGATAAATACCGAAATCCAGTTTCTTGATGATGCGCAGTCTGTTTAATCGTCCAATATCAGCCATGTTTACCCCTTGTTGTGGAAGAGGCTAATGCTAATCATTGCTGTCGACTTTGAATATGGCTGTGCAGAAATAGAGACGTTTATATCCAGGAATTGATCGGGCTGGAGAGATCGATATTACACATTCATCGATTATTGCTTGAAGGTCGGGCATTGTCAGGACAGCTTACTGTTTCATCACAGAGGGGGAGAGAGTCAATGCGAGCACTGCAACAACGTCGATCTGTTTTGATTTTGATCTCAGTACCGATGATGTTGGTGAGTACGTTATCATGAAACATGGTGGATTCGTTGATCTTCGCGTGCATGATGAAGGCTCCGATGGCGAAAGCTTTTGGCCAGCATTTACCGATATTATGACCGTGATTGTGATTATTTTTTTATTGGTGATGATGAGTCTGTTGGTAAAAAACATGGATCTGGTGCATCAGTTGCGCGCTTCCTTGGATTTGGAGCGTGTGGCAGCAGCCCAAGCTCAGCTAACCAGTGAAACCAATTCAGACCTTAATGTTCGTCTTCACCAGTTAGAGAAAGAGAGCTCTATGCTGCATATGCGTTTGATGGATCTGGGCGAAGAGCATAGCCGTATATTGGTTCAGTTCGAGAGTAGTGAGCAACTCCGTCAGCAGTTGAAACAGGATATCTCTGCAGTTCGACAAGCGCAGAATATTACGCTTGCTGAGAAGCAGGCCTTACAACAGGCGAATGCTGAATTAGAAAAGAACAGATCGGCACTGGAAGGTAGTGTGCTGTCCTTGGAAAAGAGCAATGTCGCATTGGATAGAGATAGACGAGCTTTGGAGATCAGTCGGTCGGATCTGGAAAAGAGAGAGGCAGAACTGACAAGTCAGCTTGAACAGCGCTTGCAGGAACTGCTTGAACAGAAAAAACGCTCTCAACTCAGGGTGGCAGAGATGGATGCGCTGAAAGTGAACAGAGGATTGGAGCTTGAGCATCTGAAGAAGCTGGAACTGGAATATGCCAGTCTTGAAACAAGATATAAGCGTTTGATCAGGCCGGCACGATCTCAGCTTGGTAAAGTGGTGACGTTGGTACGTTATCAAAAAGTAGATGGCAAGTTAAGCATAGAGCATCAATCACCCACCGATGCGAGCTATGTGCATGTTACCGGCATCGCGTTGCATAAACGC
>CAYZJL010000258.1:0-2716 GCA_964478615.1 uncultured Zetaproteobacteria bacterium | reverse complement strand
CCTTTAGTCTTCGAGATGTCAAACTCGGCTGCTGGTATTCCAGCAACTCCGCAAGTATAGTCCCTAGGAAAGGCTAGTGTCAATTTTTGTATTTTCATCATCGTGCCGTCCTCACCGCATCAGCAAAGGCATCGTTAAAATTCTTCCTGAAATTGTGCTGAACCACACCATTCACAATTTTGTAAAACGGCAGGCGTTTTTTATATTCAATTTGTTTTTCGTAAGCCACAATCAATCGAAGCTTTTTGCGACCGCCCTTGCCCATACGTTGCCAAATCCCAGCAGGCGCATCAGCCATGCCTTTCGGCTTACCACTAAAATACTTCTTATTATTTCCCAACAGCTTTCCAGCCTTGCCACGCGCACCGGGCATATTGCCGTATTTATTCAATTTCACTTTACTGCCAGGTGTGGCAAGCGCCTTACCCGTTGGTCGGCGCGTACCGCCTTCAATCGCATACTTCAAATATTCAGCCTGAATATCCTTCACAAATACTTCGGACTGCAAAAGACGTTTGCTCGCCCGCTTAATACCAATCGCCCGCCGCGTGAATGGTGTGGGGCGATCCAACTTCCGAGGTATCTGTACATCCACAGCTCTCTTCGCATCCGAAGCGGTCACAGTCAAAGCCTTCGCCATCGCAAATGGCAGCTGCTTTTTCTGCAAGTCATTCATCTTCCGTTCCAATTTATCAAAACCACGCAGATCAACCTTGATACCCATCATAATTGACAGCCAAATTCAAAAAAGAAGTTTTCAAAAAAAGTGTTCAGTATGTTCAAACCGCACTCCCTAGCGAAGAAATGCGACTCGAATTACCCTCACAGGCAGAAGTGCCAGAAGGACCCATTACATTGGATAATTTGTTTATACACGTAGAACTGTTCATGAACGACTTAACAAACCAAGCCGCCTTCAAACCTTCGAGGGGCGCGGGGATAAAGAACGCGGGTATCATTAGGCTGCCAGCTTAAATTTAGTGATGTAGGTTAGTTCAGGATTTGCAACGCGTTCCCTTGGGGACGCCAGACAAATCCTGTCTGTGGCTCTAAAACGGTAATGAATTTCACATTCACCCGTTTTAGGGTCAAGCAGGATCTTGCTGCACACCTTCATCATCAAGTCTTTCAGCATTGCTTTATCCACCCTGCCAATTGCATTGGCGATTCGCTTCAACATCTTCATCACATCACCCTCATTAATATTATTCACAGCCATTGCTTCGCGCGAAGCCTGTTCTGCCTTAGCCAACGCCCGGGCAATACCAACACGCTCTTTTTCAATCACATCAATCTTACGATAAGCGGGCGCTGGGTCGGCAAGGTTTGACGCTACATCAAGCAGCTTGTCCAACTGCCCTGCCAACTCACGCTCACGTTTTGCCATCTCATCAAGCCCGCTCTGTGGCGATACATCCGCCACTTTCGATGCCTCAAGAAGCGCACCAACAAACCTTGGCGACTGAATATCCTTCATCACCCGCATCACCACAGCCTGATCCACCACCTGCATATTCAACCAGCGACCACGCCGCACGCGATAATGCTTACCAGCCTCACCAGTAAACCGCTCACCACCAGGCGTAAGCAACAGCCCAACCAACAAATGCTGATGCTTACCTGTCGATACAAACTTATGTTTGGCTTGCTCAAGCATATCCAGCACAGCATCGGCTTGGGCATCAGTGATCGCGGCATCATGCGTATCACGCTGAATCACCCACTCATCACGCGGGCGATACTTCTTGCTGCCACCCTTGCCACCGACATAACCTTCACCAGCCTTAAACTCACGATGCATATTCCAAACAGTATGTCCTGCATAGGTCATCGCATTGTGATCCACGCCATTCATCGTAGTCACAGCTTTGGACAAACCAGCGCGTTCCATTGCCCGCTTGCGACCAACACCTTCAGCACGCAATGTCAGATATTTGCCCAAAGGCAAAAACTCATGATTCGGCACAAGCGTTGATTTCAATACAGGCTTACCATCACGCACCGCGCCCGTATCATGATACTTTAATGCATATCCCATCGGCGCACGCCCACCAGCCCGAAAACCACGTCGAACATTCTCCGCCATACCAGCCAAACCTTTCTGCTTGGAAAACATCGAGTGCGCCTGATCCATCACCTCAAACTGTGAATCCAGCATCATATGAGACACTTCATCCAATCCTTCAGGAATCGTCGCAAACACCAATTTAATACCACGTTTCACAGCATCACGCTTGAACTGCTGCGCGAGCAAACGATTGCGTGCCAATCGGCTGGTATCATAAATCATAATCATATCAAAGTTTCGGCATGGGGCTGCCATATCGGCAAGCAAACGCTGGAAATCAGGGCGATACTCATCCTTGCCCGATTGCACCACATCCGAATACTTTGCCACAACCTGCACACCCATATCAGCAGCCAGCTTCATCAAGGAGCGATCCTGATGCGCCACCGACACACCGTCCCCCCGGTCTTTGCTCGAACGGGTATATATTACTGCCGCCATTTTCTGCGATATGCACTCTGCCATGTTCGCCCTCCGTCTTGTCCAAGTCTTTATCCAACTCGCACAATAGACTCCAAATATCACCAGCAATCAAGACTGACGGCGCACCGATGGTCGATACCCGTACATCAAGACTCATGCACTCACCTTTTCTTTTGATTTGGCATTATCAAACTTTTCAACATCCGCACAGGTTTCATCTTTATG
>CAYZJL010000257.1:0-2729 GCA_964478615.1 uncultured Zetaproteobacteria bacterium | reverse complement strand
GATCAGAGTTGGTTCGCGCTGAAACAGGTCAAAGCGAAACAGATCATTTCAATCAACCACCAATCATGCCAATCAAAAAGAGCGAAGCGCTGTTTTTTCTAACTTATAATCTCAAAGGTTTAAACGATATGCTGGTATTTGAGAATGCTTTGGTGGATCTCTATATTTAGATAAGATTTAAACGACCAGATGAAAAAAACGTAAACAAGTTTCATATCTGACTTCTGGTGAGTGGATGTTGTTTTATCTCACAATCAGTTTGGTTCGCAATCAATAATGGTAATGCTGCCTGTCCAGCGTTGAAATCAATGTGTTAAAAGCGTTTGGAAGAGTGGAAGAAATTATGCTCGGGCCTATAGTTGCGTAGCTATCATTAGCAGAGGAACTAAGCGGGGGATTCAACATGACAGATGTGCAGGATAATGCGTTGTTATCAATAGCAGCGTTGATGGAAAGTAGTGGTGTGAAGTTTGGCACCAGTGGAGCGCGCGGTTTGGCTACTGATATGACCGACCGGGTCTGTTATGCCTATACGCTGGCTTTTTTGCAGACGCTTGAGGATAATGGTGATATTCAAAAGGGCGCACACGTTGCGATTGCAGGGGATTTTCGTCCCAGTTCACCGCGTATCATGGAGGCGGTTGCATTGGCAGTCCATGATGCAGGTTGCGTAGCTGTCAATTGCGGTTTTATTCCTACACCGGCGGTGGCCTGTTATGCCATGCATTTGAATGCGGCATCAATCATGGTGACCGGTAGCCATATTCCTGATGATCGCAATGGTATTAAGTTTTATAAACCAGCTGGTGAAATTCTTAAAAGTGATGAGCAGGCGATGACTGCATGGACTGTGTCGATACCAGCAGAGCTATTTGATGCTGATGGTAATGCGCTGGTTGAGTCGCGACTACCCTCTGTTTTGGATGCCGCTGAACGTGAATATGTGCAACGTTATCTCGATTTCTTTCCTAAAAATTGTCTGTCCGGTCGTAAGGTTGGTGTGTATCAACACTCCACTGTTGCGCGTGATATATTGGTGGAAATTTTACAGGGCTTGGGTGCCGAAGTGGTGTGTCTTGGTCGCTCAATCAAATTCATTCCGGTGGATACTGAAGCGATACGTCCTGAAGATGTGAAGCTTGCTGCTGACTGGGCCAAAGCATATGACTTTGATTGTATAGTATCTGCTGATGGAGATGGTGACCGGCCTCTGGTCAGCGATGAGAACGGTGTCTGGTTGCGTGGTGATGTGGCAGGCGTGTTGTGTGCCAGGTATCTGCAGGCTTTGTGTGTGGCGACACCGGTGAGTTGCAATAGTGCAGTCGAAAAGTCCGGTTGGTTTAATCGTGTGGATCGTACCCGTATTGGCTCTCCTTTTGTGATTGCAGCGATGAATGAAGCGATTGCTGATGGTGCCGATAATGTGGTTGGTTATGAAGCCAATGGTGGTTTCCTCACAGCTACCGATATTGACAGGGATGGTCGTTCTTTGCCTGCCTTGCCAACACGAGATGCTGTGATTGTGCCGTTAGCCATTTTGATGTTGGCACAGGAGAATCACCTTAGCATTTCAGCTCTGTTGGCCACACTGCCACAGCGCTTTACTTACAGTGATCGTTTGAAAGCGTTTCCAACTGCGTTGAGTAAATCGCGCTTGAGTGCCTTAAACACTGGTGATACAGCGCGTGATATCGCTGCGGCAGAAGCGTTGTTGCGTGCCGCTTTTGGTTCGGTCATCGCCATCGACAATACAGATGGTGTGCGCGTTACGTTTGAAAATGCAGAAGTTGCCCATTTGCGTCCATCTGGCAATGCACCAGAGCTGCGTTGTTACAATGAGGCAGCCAGTGATGCGCGTGCTATGGGAATGAATAAAATCTGTATGAACATTCTGGAAAGCTGGCGCTAGGAGTCTGTTCGGACTTAGGATGATCATTCAGCGCTGTTTGATATATCTTGTTCTTCATCAGGTTCTTCCTGTTTGTTGAAATGAATGACAATGCCGATAATGGTGGAGATGAGCCCCAGCGTTAATACAACGGTTGCGGACGGTGGTAGATCGAGAAAATGTGCGGTGAGTGTACCAACCACACTGGCAAGCGCTGCCAGAGCAGTGGCTTGCCATACCGGTCCATTGTGGCCATTGCGCCAGACAGACAGGGCTGGCATGACCAGATAAGCGAAGACCAGCAACACACCGATAGCATGGATGGCGGGCACAATGATCAGGCTTAATCCGGCTGAGAATCGTAAACGACCATGATAGGTGTTGCTGTGCGGGGTAAGAGAGAGCGCCAGTCCAATGGCTGAAAAGGCAACCAAAATAGCAATACCTTTCCAGTCGATGCCCAATATGCTGCCGAACATCAGTTCCATCAATTGCCCTTCACCATATGGCAGCAGTGATAAGAGCACCATGCCGGCTGAAGCTGCAAAGGCATATACCGCCCCCATGACGGCCTCTTTGGGTAAAATGGTCTCTTCATCCATCAAAGCCATGAGTGCTACGGCAATAGCGGTGGTAATAATAGCGATGAAAATGCCGGGCATATGCAGTGCCATGCCGAGCGCATAACCTGTTGCAGCAACCTGTGCCAGAGCCAGATCGACGAATACAATGCGCCGCTCCAGCACGCGCTGCCCCAAGACAGGTAAACTGATGGCGATCACCAGCGTGGCTATTAATACAGTTAGTAAAATCATTGGCTCCACCTCGCGATACGTTCAAT
>CAYZJL010000256.1:0-2752 GCA_964478615.1 uncultured Zetaproteobacteria bacterium | reverse complement strand
ATGACCTGATCATCCTTCATCATGACTTCATTGTTGGTTACCGGTTGGTTGTTTCTCATACTACTCTCCTGTTCATATCTTTGAACCGCGAATACCCCAGGGCACTCTCTCTTGCGCAAGCGCACCACAGGCATTTCCTTCGGTCATAATTCACCTTGTACACGCAACTCACACTCATAAATCCCTACTACATCACATCACGAGGTAGCCTTCGAAGGTGCGACTTCAGTCGCGCAAGTAGCATGGATATGCGCGGCTAAAGCCGCACCTCCAGCACATGCCGAAGCGTTACGCATCTCACAAACAACGCTTAAAACTCTTCCCAAACATCATCATCTTCTACCGTGCCCGCTTTGGGGAAATCTGGCCGGCTTGCTTTTTTAGCTGCTGGACGTGCGGTTGATTTTTTTACCCGTGCCGGAGCTGAAGCCGCTTTACGCGCCGGGCTAGCTTTTCGCGTTACTGTTTTCGTTTTAACAGCTGCCGGATCTTTGCCCTGCCCCAAATCAAAGGTCGCTACTTGGCGACGCAGCTCCAAAGCCTGTTCATTTAAACGCTGACTGGCAGCAGCCGATTCTTCCACCATGGCTGTATTCTGCTGGGTACCCGAATCAAGCTGTGCAATGGCTTGATTAATCTGATCGATGCCAGTGGTTTGTTCTACACTAGCAGCGGCAATTTCAGCAATAATATCACCCACTTTGGTTACCGCGCCAACAATTTCATTCAGCGCAGCACCGGACTGATCCACCAGTTTTCCACCTGCATCCACGCTCTCCACGCTACTGTTAATCAGGGTTTTAATTTCTTTGGCAGCTTCTGCCGAGCGCTGTGCCAACGTGCGCACTTCACCAGCCACGACCGCAAAGCCACGACCCTGTTCACCGGCGCGTGCAGCTTCCACTGCAGCATTGAGCGCCAATAGATTGGTCTGAAACGCAATCTCATCAATCACACCGATAATATCGGAAATCTTGCGGCTGCTAGTATTGATTTCTGCCATTGCCTTCACCGCTTGATCTGCGACCTTACCACCGTTTTCGGCCTGCTCTCTGGCATCAGCAGCCAGTTGATTGGCTTGACGTGAATTATCAGCCGTTTGTTGCACCGTGCCGGTAATTTCTTCAATGCTGGCAGCAGTCTCTTCCAACGCGGCAGCCTGCTCCTGGGTGCGGGTGTTAAGTGTATTATTACCTTCGGCAATTTCACCCGATCCCAATCCCACTTCCTCAGCTGCTGCATGCACATTGCCAATCACTTCGGTTAATTGTTCCGCCGTTTGATTGGCAGCTTGTTTGCAACGATCAAACACACCCTCATACTCATTTGTAATACGATGTGTGAGAACACCCTTCTGCAAAGCCACAAAGGCTTGCTCAATGTCCCCGAAACCCCGTTCAAGCGTTACAGACAGATCATTGGTTGAAACAGCCAGTTCTTTATAGAAACCCTGTTTACCACTGACATCAACGCGCTGGCTCAAGTCACCACGCTTGGCGGCATCCCAGACCGGTGCAACGTCCTTATTCAATATATCATCCAGTTGCTGCATGGATTTATTCGCAGCCTGCTTACAACGATCAAAAACACCCTCATATTCACGGGTAATGCGATGACTTAAATCGCCCTGCTGCAAGGCAGTGGAAGCCTGCTCAAGATCTGAAAAACCTTGACCAAGAGATACCATTACATCATTGGTGACCGTCGCAATATCCGCATACGCTCCGTCTTTACCTGCCACTGCAATCGTTTTGCTGAAATCGCCCTTTTGCGTAGCTTGTAACACTAAAGTCAGCTCGCCTTGTAGGAACGAAGATAAGTTCGTTTGCATCAGTTGAAACGATGCCAACAATGTACCAATTTCATCTTGTTGCTCAATATTGATATTATTCTTGAGATTACCTTTGGCAATTCTCTCGGCCACTTTTGTCGCTTCTTTTAATGGTGTGGTAATGGCTCGTGCTATGAGAAACAATAATAAACCAGAGGCAATGAGAGCACATAATAAAATAACCCATTCCATAGTTACCATGGCGCTGACTTTACCGCCAGCTTGTGCTGCCAATAACCCTACAGCCTTATGCATATTTTTTAATGTTGTAACATTCAGCTCAGTTACTTGCCCAGCCTGTTCGAAGAATTGTGCGGATCCGGTATCGGCAGCCTGCATCGCCACTACTGCCGCTGTTAATTTATCCCATTCCGTTGCAACCGTTGCAAGTTGTTGTTCAATCGCAGGATTGGTATTGGCAGGGAGTGTTACTGCATTGGTCATACCCAGATCGGTAAAGGTTTCGCCACCTTGTCGGATTGCCTGCAATGATATTTTAAACAACTTGGCTGTTTTATCAGAAGCCGCGTATTGGCTTTTTCCTGCAGCCATTTCCTGTAACACTTCCTTGGTGAATTTCTGGGTCAGCATACGCTCACGACCAGCAATATTTATTACGGATGAATCACTCTTCTGTGCATTCAGCGTCACCACTGTATATACCACAATACCAATCAGAGTTACTGCAAACAGGACACCCAACACCATTAGCTTTTTTCCGATAGAAATTTGACCCAGTAATTTGTTCATTTCACATTCTCTCCCTTCTTCGTTATTTCCTGTTAAAATTCTTCCTGACAAAACATAGATTCATGATGATTATGCTTCTTCTAACTCGTCCTTTCTCTCTGATCGCTTGCTACTACCGGATAAAATCCCTTCATTCACCAATTTATTGATATCGAGCAAAATGACCATTTT
>CAYZJL010000255.1:0-2755 GCA_964478615.1 uncultured Zetaproteobacteria bacterium | reverse complement strand
AAGGCTTCATCAATCACCACAAAGCGAAACGAGCGCGAACGCACGGCATTCCATTCCAGGCCGAATTGATAGGCCAGACTCGCCGCCAGAATGGTGTAGGCCAGTTTTTCTTTCTGACCACCTGATTTACCACCCGAATCGGCATAATGTTCATATTCTGTATCATCTTCACGCCAGCGTTCCGAAGCCGCAAAACGGAACCAGTTGCGCACATCTGTCACTTTGCGCAACCAACGGGCATCGCCATCAATTTCACCCTCACGTCCACGAAAGCGTTCAATAATCTTCTGCACCTGCAAAAATTTATTTTCTGAATACTGGCTATGTTCCGAACCTGTGACACTGCCCTCTGTACAGGCTTTAAGATCTTGCTGAAAACCCTGAATTTCTGAATCAATCGTGGCTTGTGCCAGCAGCGTAATATATCGGCCTTCGACATAATCAATCTGAACCAGAGATTCATTGATGCGTGCAATACGCTCTTTGATGGTCTCACGCTCACGCAATAACTGGCTTTGAAAATTGGCGATTTCACGAATGGTGTTTTCATTCAGCAATGCCTTAAAACGCGACTCAAAACGGGGCAGGCCATCGGCATTGAGGTTGTCCAACAAGATTTCATACTCATGCGCCGCGCGCACATCCACATCCATCTCTTGTGTCACCAACGAGTATGCCTGATGAAAATCAGTCATCGCTTTAATCACCCGATCCCGTAAACGCGATAGCTTGCCTTCCAGACTTTGGATTCGCTTGCTTAATGTAGCGCGCAGTGCCTGCTCATGGCTACCGCACGATTCCACCGTATGCTTCACATCCCCCAGCACTTCTGTTGCTAAAGCATCCAGACATTCGGTATAAGCACGCAAATCATCGGCTTGCGCAGCCAGGAACGCTTGTAGCCCTTGATACGTTACCTCTGCATCTTCTCGCTTTTGCTCTGTTCTGGAATATTCATCACGGCGCTTTAGCAGCATATCTTCATCATTGACCAATATCTGCAATACTTTCTCACGCTGCTTGGCCAACAGGCGCAACTGATCCGATGCGGCCTCTAACTGATCTTTTTCAGCATATAATTGTGCCACTTCACTCGCCAAAGGTCGCCAGTTAATATCCTGAAAATCCATATATGCTTCCAGCTTATTCAAGAGCGACAGGCGTGATTGCTTGCCTTTGAGTTGCTGCTGCAAATCGCTAATCTGTTTGCCCAGTGCGGCCAATGCCTGCTGCGCTTGCTTGGCTTCCGCCTCCAAGGCAGCGATTTTCTCGGTATTGCTCCAGCCAAGCACAAATCGCCGCGTATCATTCAGGCTATGGCGATCATCTTTTTCATGGCGACCACCTTTGGCTTTGATTTGTCCGGTGATGCTGATGGCGCGGCTTTCTCTACGGAAGCTCTCCATATCCGTGCAACAGGCATAATCAAAGCGAGCCGCCAACTCGTGCTGTAACCAGTCGTAAAACTCAGAGTCGGGTTTAACCTCCAGTTTATGCGCCAACGATGCCGCATGCTGCGGGCTATGCGATTGCACATGCGCGCGCACCCGATAAAATACCAAACGCCCTCTCAAATGATTCTGATTGACCCATTCCACCACGTGCGCGTAATGTTGCTCGGATACCAACATCGACAAGGCAAAATTATGCAACAAACGCTCGGCAGCGCCCTGCCAATCGCGTTCAGCATCACGCACCTGAATCAATTCACCGGCAAAAGGCATGGCCTCTTCAGTCATCCCAAGATCAGCACATAGACGCTGTCGAATGGCAATTTGTTGTGCCGGGATATTACTTTTGCGCTGCTTCAGACTCTTGATCTCCAGCGCTTGCGCTTCGCATTCGCGTTTGCCCGCCGCCAAATCCGCGCCCAATTCATTCATGCTATTTTGCGCTTGCGCCTCTTCATCTTCCAGCTTTTTTTGCATGGTCAGGCAGTTTTGCCTATGCTGTAAAAAGCTATCCACATCTTTCACCGCCGACAGTTCAAGCTGGGTGATTAAAGCATCATAATAATTGGCACGCTGCAAACAACGCACCTTTTCCGCCTCTTTCTCCGCGACTTTCTGCTCCAGATAAGCAATGCGATCACCACCCTGATCGGCAATCGCCCGCTCCAGCTCGCGCTCTTGTTGTTTGCCTTGCTGAACCTTGTCCGATAACTGCACAATGCGCTGCTTTAAACGCTCCAGTTCAGCATCCAGTTTACCCATGCGTTCATGCAGCAGGGTGGATTTCAGATTGGCAAAATAACCCTGTAGCGCATTGCGGCTACCATCGAGTTCACACCTTTCCGCCTCCAGGGATGCATGTTTATGACAATCATCCACCAGCGGTTCCAGTAAACTCACCTGTTTTTTGGCTGTAAGAACCGCTTTATGAGCGCGATCCAGATCATCAAAATGGGCAATCAAGGCATCAATGCGCGGCTGCACATCAAAGGGCTCCAACATATGCCCGCGCACAAACTCGGTTAAATTACCAATCGATTTCATCGATACTGTTTGGTGGAACAGCTCCAACGCCTGATCATTTTCAATACCAAAACGACGGCGAAAAAATGCCCCGTAAGCCGGAAACGCATCAAACAGGTTGGCATTCTGTTGCTTTAAGCGTCTGCGCAAAGCTGCCATTTCCGAGCCGAAAGCACCGAAATCATGCTGAATGGTTAAGCTATGGTCGGCCACCACATAAAATCGTTCCGGTTGCCCCTGCGGCTGACGAAACCAGAACACCTGCGCCAAGGTGACCGTTT
>CAYZJL010000254.1:0-2769 GCA_964478615.1 uncultured Zetaproteobacteria bacterium | reverse complement strand
GAATCCGTTGCGAACAAAGGCCCGGCGCAATCATCACGGCGATTCATGAATAATGCGGGTTAATAATGATCGTAATGGTCTGCATCAACATATACCAAGGCAACTGTCGCGGTCAGGGCACTAGTCCAGCGCACCGCCACAACTCGAACCCTGACCTGCCGTACAGCCATAACAGTGATCCATGACAACGATTTGAGTACCACTGATATCTTGCTCAAGCAATGCGCTGAGGTGCGTCGGGTTATCACGCTCACTAATGATAGGAAGATTAAGCATTTGATTGAAATCGCAATCGTAGACATAACCTTTCCAGTCGATACTGATAAGCTTCTTACACATCACACCGGCCAGATTATCCTCACCATACGCCTCTTTAAGCAGCTGCATATAAGAAGCGAACGTGCCTTGAGAAATCAGTGTACTGCCAAAGCGTTTGATTGGCATATTGGTAATGGTAAAAAGTTGATTAAACACAATACCGAAACGCAGGTGCAATTCGCGTTTATAAGCAATTTCAAGCTCAGTCTGTGAAGGTGGCAGTTTTGCCCCTTGTGGATTATAGACCAGTGTTAACGTTAAATCTGAACCCTCAATACCGTATCCGAGTGCATTCAAACGCTGAATAGCCCGTATACTGCTATCAAATACTCCCTTACCACGCTGCGCATCAACATTATCACTCAGGTAACAGGGCAATGAAGCCACTACTTCAACCCTGTGCAGGGCCAGGAACTCAGCCACATCACTGCACCCCAGGGTGTACTCTCTTCCTTCAGAATTCACCTTATAGCCATCTTCTTCAAGAATAGTCAGATTACAGCGATCAATAATATGCACGCCCATCGCACTGGCCTGTTCTATCAGGTAAATAAAATGCGGATTCATCTCCGGTGCACCACCGGTAAGATCGAGTGTTTTGATATTTTTTATACGCAGATAATCGAGCACGACTTGCACCGTTTGTCTGTCCATGATTTCTGTGCGGCGTGGCCCTGCATCAACATGGCAGTGCAAGCATGTCTGATTACACAGGTAACCTAAGTTAACTTGCAGCGTATCGACTTCCCCACGAAAAATGGCTGGAAAGTCGCTCTTCTCCAATAATGGCAGCGTGGCATGCATGCGCGATCTCTCCTTATTAAATCAACGAAATCAAATAAATCGTGTGCTAAGTCGACCCAAAACATGTTATATTACAGAATAGATCACACGCTATAAAATTGAGTTGATCAGGAACGGTAAGCGATATCACCTGCGATAAAGGCTTTTTTCAGTTTCCATTTGGAAATGATTGCACCGGTGCGATCAGCACGCGTCAAATTCACACGTTTCAGGTTTGCACCACGAAAATCAGCATCACGCACATTGGAGAATGAAAGGTTAGCTTCATTCAACACAGCGCCACGAAAGTCTGTGCCTTCCATATCACAGCCCTGCATATTGGCATCGGTAAGTTTAGCATTGCGCAAGTCTTGGCCGGAGAGGTTCAGGCCTCTTAAATCCACTCCGGTCAGTGACCAGCCACTACCAATACGGGCACGCAATTGATCCAGATCAATGCGAATGCCATGCTGATTGGTATTGATGAACACAGCACCATCAAGATTGGCAGCTTTGATATCGGCACCAGCCAGACTGGCACCAGAGAAGTTGCAGTTAGAAAGGTTGGCCCCTGACAGGTCGGCACGTGATAAATCCTGATTCGAAAAGTTCAAGCCTGACAAATCTGCTCCAGCCAAGCTATTTCCGGCCTGTATTGCAGCTACTACCTCTGAAACATTCATATCCCCTCCCGAAAAACCTGATGTTAAAAATCCTGTGCCAAAGCGCAAGTAATAATTACGCTTGGGCCAAGATGAAGATGTCCCATGATAAATCTAAGATTGATGACCTATGCAGAAGATTACGTCAGCATGCGGCCACCCTACAAGTACATTTTCAGGAGTCAGCATGGTTAGCATCAAAACAGCACAGGATATCGAAGCCATGCGGCCTGCATGTCATCATGCTGCAGATACCTTAGTGATGATTGAACCCTATATCAAAGCGGGCATTACTACAGATGATATTAATGATCTGGTACATGCGTTCACCATCAAAGCAGGTGGCACCCCTGCCCCGCTGAATTATCATGGTTTCCCCAAATCTGTATGCACCTCTGTCAACCATGTGGTGTGCCACGGCATCCCTGCCAATAAAAAACTTAAAGATGGTGATATCGTTAATGTTGATGTTACCACCATCATGAATGGCTGGCATGGCGACACGAGCAAAACATTTTATGTGGGTAAGCCGAAAGTACGTGCTGAAAAAGTTGTTGAAACAGCACGTAAGGCGCTTGAGCTTGGAATCGCACAAGTGCGGCCTGGAGCCACGCTGGGTGATATTGGACATGCCATTCAAAGCTATGTTGAAGGCGAACGTATGTCGGTGGTACGTGAATATTGTGGTCACGGTATTGGACGCGTATTTCACGAAGATCCGCAAGTACTGCATTACGGCAAACCAGATACCGGCATGAAACTTAAAGCCGGCATGGTCTTCACCATTGAACCGATGGTAAATATTGGCAAAGCAGCAGTGAAATTGCTTGGCGATAAATGGACCGTGGTTACACGTGATAAATCACTCTCTGCTCAGTTTGAACATACGCTGGCGATCACTGCAACCGGTTGTGAAATACTCACTATCCCAACAAACAAATAATCATATTATGTCAACGCAAAGTAGAAATGTCCGCTTTTGCCCCAGATAGAAATGTCCGCTTTT
>CAYZJL010000253.1:0-2786 GCA_964478615.1 uncultured Zetaproteobacteria bacterium | reverse complement strand
CAGAAATATCCATTGGCCATGCCCAGTGGCAGATTAAAATGGATTCCGGTCAATTGTTTGATAACGCATACAGCAGCATGATGCCACTCAAATCCTAGCCTAGGCTCTCTAACAATTTTATTCCTCGATGAACAACCCAAGTTAAAGATTGCTGATGTTCATCGAATCTATTGTCATCGAACTGGAATGTTAATCGCCTCTGGCACGCATTCTACTCTGGAATAGGAAGCACAGCGAAAGCAGCAACATAAGTGGCATAATTGGGTCAAATATACCCCTCGTATAAACAACCGAGCAACCACCCCCACCACTTCCAGATCCACCCAGAATCTGCGGCGCATTACCGATAGCAATAGGATCGACAATGACACCATTCACCGTTCCATCAAGATCCAATGCCCCGCCATCTGTCATAATAATATCAACAACAGTGGATGATACGATGTTGATATTATTCAGAGGTATCAATGAATAAACACCTGCCGCATTCACTTTGTAAAATTGAGGGCTATTACCAAAAGGCACGGAGGAAGTAATACGCACAGGCAGATTAACCGCCCCGGAGTTGACCCGAAAAGACAACACACCAAAAGCAGACGAGACATTAGCCGGAGCACCAGCCCCTATTGGGCTCACATGCGCCTGATCAAGTGCAGGGCCACCCGTATCAATTGTATATTTCACTGTACTATTCACGCTAACAGGCAGGCCGGTAATTCTCGAGGCAGTGGTCACGCTGGTGGCATCCTCAAGCACATCAATCACGCCATCGCCATCCGAATCACTGGGGTTATTTGAAAAGACTACTCCCCACGAGTCTGTGGAAACACTAGCCGCATTGGTGTTCTTCAATTTCGGATTAGTTCCAAGCTGCCATTCAAGCAAGTCACTCAAGCCATCAAGATCAAAATCACTGACCGCTGTGGCAGTGGTCAGGACGCCAAATACAGCAATCTCCCATGCATCTGGAATGCCATCAGGCGGAAGCTCAGCATCAATACCATCTTTCGTCTGGTTCGTCCCAATCACTGTAACTGTTGCTTGAGCAGTGCCTTTGTTACCGACACTATCGAGAGCCGCAAACGTTACTAACGTCTTACCTATAGGGAGTTTGGCTGGAAGAGTAGCTGGGTCAAATGGAGCTTGGCCACCACCCAGCAATACCGCATTATCAACAGCTGTCCCTGCCGCTAAAAAAGCGGCCAGCCGTATATCACTGCTAAGGACACCCTCAAAGTCAGTTGCTGTCAGCAGAATATCTGCTGGCGGAGTTACAACCGGCGGTAAAACATCCACAATCGAAGTTGGATGTACAATAACCGTTCGCGTTGCAACACCCGCATTTACAGGCGTTGCAAAATCATTCACATTGTACGTTACGGTATAGGTGGCTGGGATAGCCGTATTTACTGTATTTGTTGTCACAATTGCACCCGTCAAATTGCCATCGACATTATCAATTGCGATAGCCCCCTGATCAATATAAAGCGCATTCTGCATCACATCGACAGTTGCATTACCAATTAACCGCACCCTTGGCGCAACTGTATCCGGTAATGGATTTGGGTTTGGAGCAAGCCAATTTGGCGTTGGCGATACGCCGACACCTGTGCCCTGAGCTATTGCAACACCGGTTCCAGCCACTGGTGTTGTAGCAGGAGCAGGTATAAGCGCCCTCATATTGGCCATCAGAACAGCCGAGTCCCGCAACCCATCAACATGGTCTGCGATAGCGACTTTAATGGTATGTGTAGGTTGAACAAGTAGCGGGGCAAGCACAACTTGCCTTTGAGATACATTATCGAAACCTGTGATAATGGTGCCGAGCGGAGCTGCCGGAAATATACTGGTTGTGTTGATATTCGACATCAGGGTGGAGGCAGGATCAGGCGTTACAAATTTCGCTACATTGACACCATCAACCAACACCACGACAGCATCGCGAACAGCAGGAGCAAGCCCCAGCACCTCCTGGGTGGCAAAAATCATATCCAGAGATACATGCGTCATACCGGCAGCCACAGTAAAGCTAAACTGCAATGTGGCGGCATCTGAGGTTGAAGCTGCGGCCCCCGCAATGGCGGTTTCGACATCCACATCCCCTGCCGAAGCAATCGCATTACTGCCTCCGGCAATACTGCCGGTTGTTAACATAATTCCTGTGGCAGGCAAATTCAGAGCC
The DNA here is from genome assembly GCA_964478615.1 of uncultured Zetaproteobacteria bacterium. GTDB lineage: Bacteria > Pseudomonadota > Zetaproteobacteria > Mariprofundales > Mariprofundaceae > Mariprofundus. Next base: position 604 of record CAYZJL010000253.1, on the reverse strand, counting down.
GTTAAATTCACTGTTCCAAATACGGTATTATTGACTAATCCAGACTGCGTCGCAGCAGTGATTGCAACAGGGACACCGGAAACGGTGATATTGCCAGGCGGTGCATTGCCCACCAATCTGGCGGCTAGATTTGCAGCAATGGTTTCAGCCACCACTGTCGTTGCAGCTTCTGAACTAGCTGAAACCAGCCACAAACACATCATCAATAATGCCAACATCAAACGCATAGAAACGCCTCTTTTCAAACCACAGGTTCAAGTTCCAAGTACAATATTTGTAAGTCGACATGAGATTTTGCAAAACACTTCATTTAGGGATTTAAACCCTAGCGACTTTCTGGGGCTATGATTAAGTTTATACCTAATGATGTCAATCAGCGTTTCCCTAGGTTAAAAAAACTTATTAATCATAATACTGATGCCATACATCGATGCCTTGGAGGTTGCATTGGAAGTAATCTGAAGCGGCACTCTGTTCCAATACTGTACCCATTCGGCACTGATACTGCCCTTAGTGCGAAACTTATATTCTACACCCAAGCCATAACTCAACGATGTCTTCCACGTTACCGATGCAGCACGCAAGCCACGGCTACTATTGATTT
>CAYZJL010000252.1:0-2813 GCA_964478615.1 uncultured Zetaproteobacteria bacterium | reverse complement strand
GTTTTGACTTACTCTGCGTAACTTTGCGTCCTCTGCGGTAAAATTAAATAGTAAAGGACATAAAACTATGCGGTTTCTTCCCCATACCGATACTGATCGAACAGCGATGCTGGAGACGATGGGCATTGCAGGCATCGATGCCCTGTTTGCTGATATTCCGGATGAATTTCATTTGCAACGCGGCCAGCTGAATATTGCCGATGCCTTGTCGGAAGCAGGTATTGTGCGCAAGTTTACCAAGGCTGCTGAGAAGAACCGTAATGCCACAAATACACGTTATTTTCTGGGTGGTGGCACCTATCACCATTTTGTGCCAGCTGTGGTGGATTATGTGATTTCACGTGGTGAATTTCTCACTGCCTATACACCATATCAGCCTGAGATAGCTCAGGGTACTTTGCAGGCTCTGTTTGAATTCCAGACCATGATTGCACGTTTGACCGGTATGGATGTATCCAATGCCTCGATGTATGAAGCTGCAACAGCAACAGCGGAAGCAGCCCTGATGGCACGCCGTGTGAGTCGCAAAAAACGGGTGGTGATGGCTGGCTCAGTGAATCCGCGTTACCGCAGTGTTACAGCCAATTACCTCTCTCGTCTTGATGGTGAATATGAGGAAGTAGGTATGGGGTGCTTTGGCACGGATCTGGACAGAGTGATTGATGCCATAGATGCTCAAACGGCTTGTGTGATTGTGCAATATCCTGATTTTTATGGTTCAGTGTATGATCTGGCCCCTCTGCGCGAAGCATGTGATGCCAACAAATGCTTGATGATTGTGGCATTTTCTGATGTCAGTGCATTTGCCCTGATTGAGTCACCCGGAGCGATGGGGGCAGATATTGCGGTGGGTTCGGGTCAGTCATTAGGCATCCCGATGGCTTTTGGTGGGCCACATCTCGGCCTGTTCACCTGCAAGCAGAAGTATTTACGTCAGATGCCCGGTCGTGTCTGTGGCCTGACTAGCGATGCTGATGGTAAACGTGGTTTTGTCTTAACACTCTCCACGCGTGAACAGCATATTCGTCGCGAAAAAGCGACATCGAACATCTGCACTAATCAGGGGCTGATGTGTACTGCTGCGGCAACCTATCTGACGCTGATGGGAGATGCCGGGCTGACAACCGTAGCACGCCATTCTGCTGCTGCATTGCAATTGCTGATATCGCAATTGCCTGATCATGTTGATGCGCTTGAAGGCGCCCATTACAACGAAACTGTTCTCAGTTTTGTTGATCATGCCGCACGGCAGCGTTTTCTGACTGCTGCACAGGCTGATGATATGTTTGCCGGTATTCCGCTTGAACAGATAGATCACAGTGCTGAGCACAGGCACCTGCTTGTCACCACCACAGAGATGATTGAAGGGGCTGATATCAATGATTATCTGCGTATTTTGGAGGTGAGCAGATGAGCGCAGCTGAAATGACTACGACGGATAGCACGGTTAAATATTCAGCCACCAATGGCATCCAGCATGAAGAAGCACTGCTGTTTGAACATGCACATGAAGCGGCTGAATCCATTCACCTACCCGGTGTGCAGGGTGATGTGCCAGATGCATTGGCTGCATTTGCACGCCAAACGCCTGCCAATATCCCCGGCCTCTCCGAGCCTGAAACAGTACGTCACTTTGTGCGATTGAGTCAGTGGAACCATGGTATTGAAACAGGTTTTTATCCGCTTGGCTCCTGCACCATGAAATATAACCCGCGTGTAAATGAGCAGGTTGCGCGCCTGCCAGGCCTGGCCCATATCCATCCGGATCAGCCAGTAGAGTCGGTGCAGGGTGCGCTGGAGCTGTTGTATGAGGTGCAGGAGTGGTTGGGTGAGATCTCTGGCCTGCCGCATGTCACCCTGCAACCTGCAGCCGGTGCGCATGGTGAACTGGCTGGACTGATGATGATTCGTGCCTGTCTTGATGCGCGTGGTGAGACAGAGCGGCGCACCGTACTGGTGCCAGATTCAGCTCACGGTACCAACCCGGCCTCAGCAGCGTTGTGTGGCATGCATACGGTTGAATTAAAATCCGGCCCTGATGGCCGTATTGATCTGGATGAATTGAAGGCGCATTTGAATGATGGAACGGCTGCGTTGATGATGACCAATCCGAATACTGCCGGCGCATTTGAAACCGAGATCAAAGAAATTTGTCAGTTGGTGCATGATGCCGGTGGCCTTGTTTATGGCGATGGGGCCAATTTGAATGCCCTTGTTGGTCTGGCTCGCCCGGGTGATATGGGCATCGACTGCCTGCATATCAATGTGCATAAAACCTTCGCTACACCACATGGTGGTGGTGGCCCTGGTGCAGGGCCGGTGGCTGTAAACGATACTCTGGCTCCATATCTTCCAGTGCCACGCATTGTGAAACATCGTGATGGATATGCTTTCCAGGCAAATGCAGAGAGATCGATCGGTTCGATTTTAAGCAGCCTCGGTCAGTCTGGTGTCTTGATCCGCGCCAATGCCTATATCTCTGCCTTTGGTCGTGAACATCTGCATAAGATTGCTGAAGATGCGGTGCTCAATGCCAATTATATTCTGCATCGTTTGAAAGATGTCTATCATGTGCCATTTGAAGGCGTGTGCAAACATGAATGCCTGCTTACCGATGAGATTCAAAACAGACACGGTGTTAAAACACTCGACATTGCCAAGCGTTTGATTGATCTGGGATTCCATCCCATGACCGTTTATTTCCCGTTGATTGTACACGGTGCGATGCTGATTGAGCCAACTGAAACGGAATCACGTGAAACGTTGGATAGCTTTTGTGATGCCATGCTGGAAATTGCAGCGCAATGTGAAGC
>CAYZJL010000251.1:0-2825 GCA_964478615.1 uncultured Zetaproteobacteria bacterium | reverse complement strand
GCAGTAAAAATATAAAATATTCATGACACCATCGTGACAGCCGGGTGACCTTGCCTTGAAAGACTGCCGCGAAAGCCACACTGCGCCGCACATCACCTGGATGGGTGATCTAAAGAATTACGCTTTCAGCTAGAATTCTTCCCACACACTATCGCTCTCAAGCAACAGATCATCAGACTTGGCCGCAACAATTTCTCGCACCTGCTGTTTCGCCCGCTTCTTCGCCCATTTCTTGACCTTCTTACTTCGCTGCGGACTCGTTTCCTGCGACGCATCGGCATGCACATCATCCAACCGGAACAAGGATACCTGCTGACGTAAATCGCTGGCCTGGTCATTGAGCCGCTGACTGACTGCGGCGGACTCTTCCACCATGGCAGTGTTTTGCTGGGTATTGGAATCGAGCTGTGCAATCGCCTTGTTAATTTGATCAATGCCTGCGGTCTGTTCTGCACTGCCCGCATCGATCTCAGCAATCAGATCACCCACTTTAGCCACGGAGACAATGATTTCATCCAGTGCAATACCCGATTCATTGACCAGCTTACCGCCAGATTCGACCGTATTCAGACTGCTGGTAATCAAGCCTTTAATTTCTTTTGCAGCTTCTGCTGATCGCTGTGCCAACGAACGCACTTCACCGGCCACCACAGCAAAGCCACGCCCCTGCTCACCGGCTCTGGCAGCTTCCACTGCGGCATTCAATGCCAGTAAATTTGTCTGGAAAGCAATTTCATCAATCACCCCGATGATATCAAACACTTTACGGCTACTGGCACTGATCTCTAACATCGCCTGAATAGCCTGCTTGGTCACCTTGCCACCTTGTTCAGCCTGTGTCTTGGCACCGGCTGCCAGCTGATTGGCCTGACGCGAGTTATCTGCTGTATGTTGTACTGTTCCGGTAATCTCTTCGAGACTGGCAGCCGTTTCTTCCAACGCAGCAGCCTGCTCCTGAGTCCTCGAACTCAATAGGTTATTACCCTCGAACATTTCACCCGAAGCAATATCTACTTCAGCCACCGCATCACTGACATGACCGATAATTTCAGCCAGCTTATCTGAGCTTTGATGAATCGCCTGTTTAATGGCATCAAACTCACCCTCATACTCATTTTCAATACGGTAAGTCAAATCACCCTGTTCAATCGCTTCCAGCCCTCTCGTTAAATCTTCAATTGCACTGGCAATGGTAACAGAGAGTTCATTGCTAGATGTTGCCAATTGCAAATAAAAACCTTCCTTGCCAGTCTCAGCAATACGACCACTCAAGTCACCACGCTGAATAGCCTGCCAGACCGGTTGCAGCTCCTGATTCAGCATATCGGATAATTTCGTTGCAGTCTGGTTGCTGGCTTGTTTGATGACATCAAACTTACCTTCATAATCCCGCCCGATCCGGTAACTTAAATCACCGTGTTCCAGTGCCTGCAAGCCTGCCACCGTATCATTGGTAATCGTTTCCATTTGATCATTCAAGGCATTGGTAGCCTCAGCCAGGTTCAGATAAAAACCTTGTTTGCCTTCGGTCGGCAAGCGTCCGCTCAAATCACCATGTTGGGCAGCCTGCAACACCGGCTCAAGCTCATCATTCAACAAGCCGGTGAGATTATTACGCATACTTTCCAGCGCCCGCATGAGCTGACCGGCCTCATCCGTTCCACAGGTGAAATCGGATGCACAAGCCAAATCACCGGCTGCGATATCCTCTGCCATACGCACAGCCTCGCGAAACGAAGCGGTCAAACTGGCAATGATCACCCATGCCAGCATGATTGATAGTGTAATGACTAAAACACAGACAACAGCCAGAATGATTAATTTTTGAATGGAACTGGTTTCAATCGCAACAATTTCTGCATGAGAATCCTCCAGCAAACTAAGTTCAGTGTCCCTGAGCAGCTCAATCTTCCCGGACATGGCCGTGAACCAATCAGCAGCACTAATACCAAAACCACCCCTTTTCCACTTGCGCTGAACCGTTTTTCGCATTTTCTGCACCAGTTTAGCCTGCGGACTAGCCATCGCCACAGCCATCATCTCGCGATAATTCAGTTCGCCTGTTTTCATAAACATATCGCCATAGCTGTGCTGTTTGGCAACCAGACTAGCCAGCCGTACCAACTCCTTTTTATTAATGGAGTCTTTCTCAAACACGCCGGTTAACAAGGTGCGTTCTTGATCCAAATATTCTTCCAGCGACATGAACAAGAGTATTGAATTTTGCATCAGTGCCAAATCCGCACTCAGAGCCAGTTCCGGGTTAAGGTCAAATGCTTCATTTTCATAGTTTGAGCGCACCATGCTACCAAACACATTAAACAAACTATCATTCAAAGTTGAATATTTCGCTTCAACTTTTTTCGGCATCAGCATCAGTGCATCCACCGACTTTCGCGTAACATCGAGCCCTCGCAATTGATCTGTCGCCATATCGACCTGCGTCTGAACCGCCGTAAATACAGGATGAGCCCCACCCTCCATGCTTGATGTAAACACACCATACGCTTCGACATACAGATCCGTCTCTTCACGCTGTGCTTCTAGATCGGCAGCAAACTCAGTACCGAGACTGGCAAGAAACCCTGCCGACAAGCCACGCTCCTTCTGTAACGAATTCAACAGGCTGCCGGTCAATACAACGAAATCATTACCCAGCGCAATATCCTCTAACTTTTGATAATCATCATACTCCTCAAGCAATAAATTCGCACTTAATCCGGCCAACATCAACATCGGCAAGAACAGCAACAACAACAACTTGTTACGCAGCGCAAGATTTGAGATCCATTGTTGTAATATGTTCATGTGTTTTTCTCCATAAA
>CAYZJL010000250.1:0-2845 GCA_964478615.1 uncultured Zetaproteobacteria bacterium | reverse complement strand
CCCCGTGCTTGGGGCATACGTGCGAGGTTACGCCTTTACTGAATCAAACGAGGGTAAACTAATGAAAACTTGGTTTTTCTCCGCGATAGCGGCTTCGTTCAACCATCTGGATGCCATCAAAGGTGTTGCTGTCATGTTTGATAAAACAACTGGCATACTTCAATTTATTGGCGCTATCGGTGATCAGAAACCCGAATGCGATAAAGTCACGGGGTGTGACCTTTCAGTCTGTCATGCCCTTAGATCTGCCTGTAAATCGCTGAATAAAAAGGATCGGTACAAATTTTTTGAATCTGAAATTCAACTGCATTGCTCAGAGTTGCATTCAGGATACAATGTCGTATTGCCTCTGTGGCAGAATAGTCGCCTTGCTGGAGCTCTATTTTTTGAGCTACCTCCACCACTTAGCAATGAACAAACAACTCTTCTGGAAATGGCATCTGTTCATCTGAACATGACCTTCAAAACGCTGGATCATTTCCAACAGCTGGAAGAAATGGCTATTTTTGACGCACTGACAGGCGTATTCAACCGACGTAAATTTGATATGCAACTTCATCAGGAGATTAGTCGAATCAAACGCATGAAACATGGCACTCTATCCTGTGCTTTTATTGATCTGGATGATTTCAAACATGTTAATGACACCTACGGTCATCAAGTCGGAGATCTGGTATTGAAACATATTGCTGCAAGTGTAGAAAGTTGCATCAGAGATTACGATCTCTGCGCCCGCTATGGCGGTGATGAATTTGTCATTCTTATGCCATCAGACGATGCCATGCAGGGCCCCACCCTTGAAAAAATAGGCATGAGAATCCTTGAAAAAGTCAGTTCGTTTCACCTGGTCAATCATCCGGAGATGAAAGTTAGCATATCTATAGGCATTGCTACCCAACCCTGTAGAACAGCCGACGCTGAAGTGCTCCTGAAGGAAGCAGATGATGCACTTTATCAAGCCAAAGTAGCAGGTAAAGGCTGTTTACGCATTCATGAGGATGAAAAAACAGTCTCTCTACTAAAAAAGTAAGCTAAATAGCAGGCGAACCCATCACACTGCATCAAGACTTAACCTGAGCCACAATTTTAAACCTACCACCTTTTTTCAGTTTTGCTAAGGTTAATGGATTACCCCAAACACAACCTGTATCCAAACCAAGCACATGTGGCTGATCATCAACCAGACCTTTGGCAGCCCAATGACCATATACAACATGCGTATCCGCCTGCCAGTTTAACTGCTTATGACTAAACCATGGTCTCTCTTTTTCATCACTGCTTTCACCGGTTCTCACATCCCAGTTAAACATACCATCACTACTGCAATAACGTGTACGGGTAAATACAGCAGTAGTAAACAGCAGACGGGCAGGATCATATTTTTCCGGTTCAGAAACAGGAAACTTCACATGATGCAGTTGATGGCAAAACTCACGCCAACCTTTACTCTGCAACTGCGATTCAATTTTTGCAGCCCTTTTTTTTGCTTTTGCCAAAGACCATGCCGGATGCAAACCTGCATGTACCATCGTCCAGCCCAGTGTTGCATCATGATGCAACACTGGGCGATGCCTTAACCATGTGATCAGTTCATCACAATCATCAGCTTCAAGCACCTGCTCCAGCGTATCCCGGCGATAAACACTTCCACCACCCACCAATTCAAGCAGATGCAGATCATGGTTTCCTAAAACACAGACAGAGGCATCACCCAAGCTTTTTAAAAAACGCAGCACTTTCAGTGAATCAGGGCCTCTGTTAACGAGATCACCAACACACCAGAGCACATCTTTATCAGGATTAAAATCAACCTGCTTGAGTAGTTTTTTCAGAGGTCTGTAACATCCCTGAATATCACCTACCGCGTATACCGCCATATTTAACTATGCCTCTTCCTCTCTGTTCAATGCAGCCAGCAATTCGGGTAAAAATTCACCCAACTCAGCCACCATTAGTGTAAAGTCCGCATCAAACCGGGCCACTTCATCACCACCAGATTCACCCGCTTCATCCAGAATAGCGGAATCAAATTTCAAACGGTGCACAGACAAATCTTCATGCAAGACGAAAGATAGACGCTCTCGCCAGTTCATCGCCATCTTTTTCACCCGTCGCCCAAGTGAGACATGCGCACGCACTTCAGACGAAGAGAGATCGACATATTTGCAACGCACAACACCTTCAGCACCTTCTCCTGCCTGCATTTCACACTCATCTTCCACCTCAAAACCTTCAGGTAGGGAAGCATCATGCATCAACCAGCGTGTCATCGCTGATTCCGGCGATTCCCCGGTTGCTGGCAATACAACATTGAGTGTACCCAGCGTCTTGCGTAACAACTCAATCAATGATTCAGCCTTATTGGCACTCGCAGCATTGACAATCAACCAGCCTTTCTGCGGCAAAATACAGGCATACGTATGGCTGGCACGTACCAATGCCCTTGGCAACAGCTCCTGCAATACCTGTTCTTTAATATCACCCTTCTCTTTTCGCCCTACAGGACGCCCCGCTTCAGCTTCAATCTGAAACGCACGTTCAGCCACCTGCTCTCGCACCAGAGAGGCTGGTAACACCTTATCCTCACGACGCATGCACAGCATCAATGCACCATTGCTCTCATGCACCAACATCTGCCCTGCATGGCCCAAAGGCTTGCTCCAGCCTTCGCAAGCCATCTCCATCTGCCCGCAGTCGCGTGCTTTGCGTCCCAGCAAAGCCTCATGTAACTGCTCTGCGGTCAACGTAAAATCATCCTCAAACCTGTAAAACTGAATATTCTTAAACCACATGCACAAACATCCTTGTTATCTATTTTATAAATCTAAACCGCACTGTTCATCAA
>CAYZJL010000249.1:0-2847 GCA_964478615.1 uncultured Zetaproteobacteria bacterium | reverse complement strand
TGCGGTTAGCCATGCGTCCAGCTTGCTTGCCAATAGCTCGACTGTCAAAAGAGAGAGAAAACAGACTTCCCGCACGAACGTGCTTGGGGGCTAAGCCAATCAAGGCGACAGCATGAACCAGAGATAAACGTGTCATTTGCCTGAATGTCGTCGATGTCAGTACCGTTGTGTCAGGAATCATCCACATTGCATCCACGCTAGGCATCATAGCTGCAATGGCATTAGCGGCCTCTTTCTGATTACCAACAGGCATTGCTACAAGTGTGAGACCATGTTTTCTGGAGGCAGATTTTGCTTGTCGAATGATTCCACCACTCTTGGCCGGATCATAGACCACGCCTACAGTTTTGGTGCTCGGTGCAATTTTCAAGAGCATCTTAAATTGCTGATCGGGTGCTATTGCTATGGCAATGCCGGACTCGCGTTTTTGCAGATGATTATTTTCCGGATGCAATACAAAGGCAAACACAACTGGCGTGCCGCCGCTGATCTCACGAGAGAAATTCAGTGCGGATTTACCCAGAGCAAGAATGAGCTCTGGCTGTTGTTGTCGAATGGCTGTTTTTACTTCGTCCCTGTGTTCATTTCTTACACCCAAATGATATTCACGCACATCCAGTCCCACCTGCTCACGGAAGCCCGCAATGGCGAGCCGATACGGCGTAATATCCGCATGGCTGATCACAGCAATACCTGCCGCGCATAACGAAACAGGCGCAAGCAATAAAAAACATGCCGACAGGCAGAGTAATTGAAACTTTTTCATTGTGATCAAATAATCCTAATACTGATAGCCAAGGGTGATTAAAATACTCCTGCCCTCTTGAGGGTAAGGGGTTTTTGTTGTGCCACCGCGCCAGTCACGTTTGTTGAGTAGATTATGCACCGACAATTGCCCCTGCATGCCATCAAAAACATCGTCGGCATTCAGAGTTAGATGAATCAGTGCTGCTGCCGGAATGGTGTTCGCAGCATCCGGTTGCGTTCCCCCGACGATTGGTGAAGCAATAGCCCCATGCCAATTAGCATACAGGCTACCGGACAACGATGGTGCATAGTCCCATGTGATACCCGCACTAACCGTATGGCGTGGAATATTCTTCAGTTTACCTCCAGCCAACAGTTTCGCATCCGTTTTGCTGTTGACGGCCCACAGCAGAGTATGGGAGGCAAATATTTCAACCGATTCGACGGGTTTAATCTTCAGCTCAGTTTCAATGCCTCGTGTCGTCAAACGATCCAGATTCTGATAGGTCGGCGTACCCGGCCTTGCAATCAGATCTTTGACCCGGTTATGAAAAGCCGTGACACGCAGCCAGGTGCTCTCGCCAAAGCTGTTTTCTATACTAAGCTGAAAATTATCCAGAATTTCCGGTTTTAGTCCTGTCGGTGAACCATAACCCAGCCCCTGATTTTCTGTGCGGTAAAAATAGCTTGGAGCTTGAAAGGCGCGACCATAAATAAATTTCAGATACAAACGATCAATCGGATTATACACCAGCGCCAGACGCGGATTCAGAGAACTGCCGAAGGATTTGTAGTAATCCCAACGCAGTCCGGCATTGAAAATCAGGTCTTGAGTGATGTTATATTTTTCCTGCACATACAGAGCCGAATTCCATTCGGATATATTGGCCAGACCGGGAAATTCCACCAAGGTAGCATTGTCTGCAAAGCTCGTCTCAACAGCAGAATCCAGTAGCCAAAAATTCTCTAGCTGCATGCCAACAATCAGTGTGCCGCCAGCGTGTTCGAGTTCCCCACTGTATTCAATACCGGCGCGAACGGTTTCTATGCGCAGATCAAATGCCTTGCCTAATGGAGCTGCATCGCGAGCGGTCTGTACATACTGAGGTGTCCTCAAAAAAGAACGGTCTGCATAATGGCGTAAGGTGAAATTGATATCGCTCCATTCAGGCAGGAACTGAACATCCAGATGCTGAAAATCAAACACCTGAATGGGCGTATTCAAGCTATCATTAACTGTGAGCAGTGCACCATCGTTGGAGCGCGGCGTGTCATAGGCGGCTCGGCGAGCTGAAAAAGAAACCTGCGACTTGCTTCCCTTGTATTTTATGCCGGCATCGAAATTGAATGGCCTGCCTTCCACCTTTTGATTGCCAGCCACAGGGTTGGCTGCCATATCCTGACTGGCGGGCAGGTTGACGATCTCTCCATTGTGATTTTGCGCATGCGCAAAAAATAGCAATTGCCTGTCATGATCCAGTTTTTCATTGAAAATAAAATCAACCCCTGTCTGTCCAAAGTTACCAGCAGTGGCCGAAGCTGACGAAGAAGCATCCGAGTCCAGCGTGATGATATTGATCACACCAAGTAGAGCCGCATTACCATAAAGGCTGGCACCGGGGCCGCGCAACACTTCAATGCGTTTGATGCTGGCCAGCGAAATCGAATTGGCTGGCACAATCTCCTCGAACATGGGTTCATTCAGGCGATGCCCGTCTCGCAGCAGCAGAAACTTATGTGTTGTTGTGGCAAACACACCGCGTCCGGCGACTACTTTTTCATTGGTGTCCTGAATCTCGGTAAAGCCTGGAATGGTAATAAGTACATCCATCAGATTTCTGGCACCAAGCAAGCGTATTTGCCGGGCAGTAATGATATTCACTACAGCGGGTGCTTCGGAAATGCTCTCTTTCAGACGCGATGCTGATTCCACATATAGCTCTTCTGCATCAAAAAAGAGGAACAGCTCTTCATTTTCAGCATAATCATTTTGAGATTGAGTGATACCTTTGGTGGGTAAGAACACCGCTAAAACTAAAAACAATAAGTAACTATTCAGCATAATAAAGCTTGACAGGGTTTTCGGTCAAAAGCCATCTG
>CAYZJL010000248.1:0-2907 GCA_964478615.1 uncultured Zetaproteobacteria bacterium | reverse complement strand
TCCGAGCGCTACCCTCAAGTCAAAGTATGCCATTGTGAACATCACTACGTTTTTTATATCTGTCCACCAGGTGATAATCCGCTTGTGATTATTGCGGTTTTGTATGAGCGGATGGATATGCTGGTTCGGCTTAAAAGTCGGTTGTGTTGAGTAGAAACAATAACCTCGGAAAATATTTTCTTTGAGTCAAAGGCATTAACCACGGAACACACGGAATACACGGAAGTAGTCAAAGGCAATAAATGTTTAATAAGTGGTTGGTTTACGATGGACAGCTGCTCACCTGTATGAATTCAATGCCTTCACCCATATCTGTTTTTGAACTTTCCGTGTGTTCCGTGTATTCCGTGGTCGGGGTTGTGCCTGGTTGGTTAAAGTCAAAGGCGGTAACCACGGAACACACGGAATACACGGAAGTAGTCAAAGGCCCTGAGGTTTTTTAATCTGTCTGCACCGTGTCTGGTTAGCCATCGATAGCTGCGCCACTTTCTAAATGCGTTATGCATCCACCTTCTTGCGCAGGGACTTGATCCGGCCTCGCTGAGTCTTATGTTCCAGTCGCCGTTTGACGGAGTTGCGCGACTTACGTGTAGGCCGGCGTTTCTTGGCAATCCGGGTTGCTGTGCAGATCAGTTCCTGCAGTCGGTTCAAGGCATCGGCCCGATTCAGTTCCTGACTCCGGTACTGCTGTGCCTTGATGATAATCACGCCGTCACTGCTGATGCGCTGATCGCTCCATTTTAGCAGGCGAAGCTTGTAGTCATCGGGTAACGACGATGCCTGTATATCAAAACGCAGGTGAATCGCGCTGGAGACCTTGTTGACGTTCTGGCCGCCGGCACCCTGAGCTCTGATCGCCCGCAACTCGATTTGGTCATCGGGAATGCTGATGTGAGCAGTAATCTTCAGCATAGTGGCTCCTCATTCTATTGATTGTGTTGATCGTACTGATGCGCGGCTGGTGTAGTGAGTTTGTGAGCACTTGGCATTTGCATTCAATCACACCAGCATTGCGGTTATGGCAAAACAATCGAAAAGCAAAAAAGACCGCAAGACATCGGCATGGTTTCAACGGCATAGCAATGACCCGCATGTGAAACGAGCCCAGAAAGAGGGGAAACGTTCGCGTGCGGCGTTCAAGCTAACGGAAATACTTGAACAGCATGATCTGAATATCAAGCGCGGATCGGTGGTCGTGGATCTTGGTTGTGCACCGGGTTCATGGAGTGTGGAGCTTGCCAAACAGGTTGGATCGGAAGGCTTGGTGATTGGCATTGATCTGCTGGATCTGACCCCGATCAGTGGTGCCACCCTGATCCGGGCAGACTTTAATTCGCCAGAAGGACAGCAAGCGCTGCAACAGGCGCTGAACGGACGCGCTGTCGATATGGTGGTATCGGATATGGCGCCGGAGATGGCCGGTGACAAACTGGTAGATCAAATGCGTATGATAGGCTTGAACGAAATGACACTCTATTTCGCTCAGCAACATTTGAAACCAGGTGGGGAAATCCTGATGAAAACCTTTATGGGCGAAGGTTACGATGAGTTCCGCCGTGAACTGGGCAAATCATTCAGTCGCATCAAAAATATCAAACCGGCAGCCAGCCGTAAAACCTCTGCGGAATTTTTTCTGCTTGGACGCAGCTTTAAGCCCGAGTCCAACTCCGAGTCTGATCCAGAGTAGTTACTTAATCGGTCAGAATTATCGTATCGATTTTTTGCTGAATGGCGCGCGTATTGAGCCCCTGTTGCATCAGTGTTTGACGGAGTTGCATAAGCGACTCTATTTGTTCGTGCTTTTCTTCCGCCGTCATGCGTTGTGAAGTGTTGTGCGCAACGCCGGCCAGCCCTGAACTCAATGTACATGCGCGGTGGTAGGCCTGCACATCTCGGAGCGCCTGTTTAATCGGGTAGCGACTGATATCCATTTTTTCGCGTGCAGTCAGTGCTAAGCGGATCGCCCCTCGTTGCTTGTTGATTGTGGTGATAATGGCATCAGTCAGTTGCTGTTTGGCGTTAGTGGCATCGGCAGGCTGAACAAGTGACAATTCGGGGTTCGAACGATCCAGGTTTCTCTGAGCTATACCAATGGTAAGCATTTCATCCAGCTTATCATGACGCGATGATGGCATTTTCCAGTGCTTAATTTGTGCGGTGAGGTCGACGAATGTTTGCTTACAGGTCTGATCAGCGCCGTCGATCAATTCGTGTGTCAGTGTATTCCTGGCCAGCGTATTGTCATAAGCCTGATCGACGCGATGTAAGCGGGAGGTGATGTCACCATGCGCCGGAACTGTATCTGATGATTTTTCCGGTAGCATAGACATCAGCCCGGATTTACCGGCATCGAGTGCATCCCTGACGTTGGCACAGCCAGTCAGTGCGACCAGTAACAGGGGCAGGCATATCCGGCAGAATGGTTGTAGTGGCTTCATTGTATGCTCCATTTCAAATGTTTATTGCGGCATTTAAAATACAGAAGCAATGATCGGGCCAAATAGGCGTTGGTGTTCGGTTCAAGCGTTTTTCAGCTGATACGTTTTATTTTTTTCGGCGGCTCTTAAAGAAGCGTTTCAGCAAAGCAGCGCTTTCCTCAGCCATCACCCCGGCAGAGATCGTTGGTTGGTGGTTTAGACGGGGGTCAGAGAGTATTTCGTATAGCGACTCAACCGCACCTGTTTTGGGCTCACTTGCACCGTAAACAACACGACCGACTCGAGCCTGAATAATAGCGCCTGCACACATCGTGCATGGCTCTAACGTTACATAGAGCGTCGCGCCGGTCAGCCGGTAATTCCCAAAAGACTCACAGGCAGCCCGCATGGCGCGCATCTCGGCATGGGCTGATGGGTCATTCAAGGCGAGTGCGGGCTCTGATAGCGGCCTGGGGCCGGCGAGGGGCGG
>CAYZJL010000247.1:0-2960 GCA_964478615.1 uncultured Zetaproteobacteria bacterium | reverse complement strand
TTTGATATCCTCTTCGGAAAAAGCGGTGTCCTCGAAGAAACTACGGGAAGAAAGTGCTATTTTCATACACATACCAAACTCAGTCAGCGCCTCGTAAAAATCCTCACGATGTTTCTGGTTGGCATCGTAATCCTTGCCATGGCTGTCTTTAGTCAGTTTTGGAATCAGCAACTGACGATATTGCTCCAGGTCCTGCCTGTTCTGTACAGCGGAGAACAGAGACCAGAGCTTGTCATGTAGCATGGGCAATCGTTTGTACTCGGTATTCACCTGTGAATACATGCCATCGATATCATCGATATCGAAGCCACCCTGCGTTGCCTCCTCCAAATCCTGATAGTCTTTAATGGCGGTATCCAGTTCTTTGAGGATGCCACGATAATCAATCAACAGACCGTACTTTTTGGCATCGTGTAAGCGGTTCACGCGAGCAATGGCCTGAATCAGATTGTGTTCCTTGAGAGCCTTGTCGATATAGAGCACACCACTCTGAGGCTCATCAAAACCGGTCAGCAGCTTATCGACCACAATCAGAATCTCCGGTTCGCCGCTGCCAGCAAAAGCCTCGATAATCTCCTTTGCATATTCTTCACCCGGCACCTTGCCAACATGGTCTTTCCACCACTGTTGAACTTCAGGGAGTTCAGTCTCGTCAACATCCGAATGCCCCTCTCTGGTATCTGGTGGTGAAATAACGACTGCGCTGGAAACCATACCCGTTTCATCCAATGCCTTTTTATAGCGAATAGCGGAGAGCTTGCTGTCCGTTGCTAACTGAGCCTTGAGTCCGGTCGGCTTGATATGGGTGGTATAATGCGCCGCTATATCCCATGCAATCAGTTCAATACGATTCTGTGAGCCATAAACGACCCCTTTGTTGGTAAACTTTTTCTTCAGGTCAATCCGCTGCTTATCCGTCAGTTGTGCGGTTATCCTGTCAAACCAGTTATCAATAGCCTTTTGATTTACATCCAGCTCTGGCATGCGCTCTTCGTAGAGCAGCGGTGTAACAGCGCCATCGGCGACAGCACGTTTCATACTGTAAGCATGGATAATGGGGCCGAATTTGTTTTTGGTTTTTTCATCTTTCAGCAACGGCGTACCGGTAAAGGCGATAAAGGCTGCATTCGGTAGCGCCAAACGCATACGCTCATGATTTTCGCCCCCCTGACTGCGATGCCCTTCATCAACCAGCACAATGATGTTCGGACTATCATTCCTGCAGTTCGGCTGTTTTGCTGCCGTGGCAAATTTGTTGATGATAGAGAAAATAATACGTTCATCACCCTGGCCGATGCGCCGGGCCAGATCCTTGCCGGAGCTCACCTTGGAACGCGCACCGGCTCTTTTGGTGGCGATATGGCTGCCAAATGCCCCGGACATCAGGAAGGTTTTATTCAGCTGCTTTTCCAGGTCAATACGGTCTGTCACGACAATGAACCGGCATGCTTTCAACGATGGATGCAATAGCATCGCTTTACAGAGAAACACCATGGTAAACGATTTGCCTGAACCGGTGGTATGCCATATCACACCGCCTTCGCGGGCTCCCTTTGGACCATACTTGTTGACACGGTCAATGAGTCGCTTGATACCAAACACCTGTTGATAGCGTGCAGCAATCTTGCCTACCCGCTGATCAAACAGAATGAAATAGCGTACAAATTCCAGTAATCGCTCAGGCGATAGCAGGCTGACCAGCAAGCGGTCCTGCCCGGTCACGGCCATAGGTTGTGACCAGAGTGCTTCAAAATGACTTCTGACCCAAGGTTTCTGCCCCTGAAGCAACTGACCCTGTTGTTCTGTATTCAGGACTTCATTCTTGATTCGGTTGAAATGCTGCTCATCGAAATCTTCCTCGCGCCACCTGGCCCAAAACTTCTTAGCTGTTTTGGTGGTGGCATAACGGCCATCAATACCATTGATGGAGAGCAACAGTTGCGAATAGGCAAAGAGATGCGGAATTTCATCATCCTTCTGATTGCGTATATTCTGAGAAATGCCTTCATCCAGCATATCCTTATTCGGATTGCTGGAGTCTGGTCGCTTGGCCTCAATGACCACCAATGGAATGCCATTCACAAAGCAGACAATATCCGGACGGCGTGTACCGGTGTTGAGTGTATTGGAAACCACAAATTCGTCGCTCATCTTGAAACTGTTATTGCCCGGTTCTTCCCAATCAATGATCTGAATCGTTGGCTGATAACGGCTGCCATCGACAAACTCGGTCACGGTGATGCCCAGTGTCAGTTTGTCGTAAAGCTTCTCGTTAGCGACCAGCAACCCTTCATGCAATTGCGGAGCATCAAGCTCGCGTACAATTTGATCAATGGCGTTGGTGGAAAGAGGATACTCCTTGCCTTTGAACTCGAATCGCCGTTGCTTGAGCGTTTCAATCAGCACATCTTTCAACAGTACCGAGTGTGTGCCACCACGCTTGGCCAGACATTCATCAGGAGGAAGATATTCATAACCAAGAGCCGCCAGCGTATGCAAAGCAGGGATATGGGAGCTGTATTGCTCTTGGGTTTTAGGTAAGCTACTCATGAAAACGTTCCTTGGTCGAAGGATATAGACCAGTTATACCCTTGATCTCTTGTATAGCTGTAGAGTTGCAATGGGGCATGTACATTATCTTGATAGCATTTACCTAGATTGATGCACATCGATGCTTGAGCCGAGACAAATAAGTGAACTCTTTGGCTGCGTTTGCTTAGCGTATTAAGGATAACAGTTAATTCACTCAGCAATTTTTCTTGATACGAATCGTTGCTGAGCTTATCCAACCCATTCCCTAATGAGTGTTTTAGAATGACTGTTGAATCTCTTAAACTTTCAGGCAAGTCACTTTGGGAGATTTCGAACGAATAAGATAATGCAAGCCCAATGTCTTGATTTGCATTGCAGCTCAACTCCTTTACTGCATTCATGTACGGACGAGCCTCATCTCCCTGTAC
>CAYZJL010000246.1:0-2968 GCA_964478615.1 uncultured Zetaproteobacteria bacterium | reverse complement strand
TTCATAAACAACTCACGCTAAAAATTCTGGTTGCTCATTAACTTCAGCAATAACCCAACCAGAAACCTATGACCCCTGCGATTTCAACCAGTCGATAATATCCTTGCGGTCACGCTCAGAGAGAGGTGGCATCACCATTTTGGTATTGGCTTTAATGCGCCGTGGATTCAGCATCCAGGCATCGAGAGAAACCTCATCCCATACGTCAAAGGGTACGCCCGAAATCGTGGGTGCCTGACCATATATTCCGGCCAGACCAGGGCCAACCTTGACATGCTTCGAGTTCAGATGATGACATGGCCCACAGCGTACTTCTGCTACCACCTTGCCACGCAACGTATCTGCTTGCGCAGACATCACCGAAGCGAGAAGCAGATTACTGAGCAGGACTGTTTTCAGGAGCCAGAGCAAAATTCAGTTCACCATGTTTACCGTGATAGCGCAAACGCACATATAATTTATCTTTATGAGTATCAGTCACCAATAGTGCGCGGCGATATACGCCCAGTGCACCATCAGGTATAGCCTGTTTCCATTTGGAACTATTGGTACGAATGTGAACCAACAGATCAGGGATATGGCGTCTCCCCTCCCGATTCACTATCACTAGAAACTCATTCATGCCCTGACCTACAGATTCAGGCCGCGTTTCGAAATGAATATTAAACTCATCCCACGCTTGTGGCTCAGGTGTCCAGGCTGTTTCAGATGCTGAGCAGGCTGATAACAATAGCAGCAGCACCCCAAATATTTTATACGTCATGGTTGCACATCCTGTCGGGCATGGCTCTGTAAGTAGGCCAGCACGTGTTCTTTTTGTAACGCTGTCATCTTCGCTAACCCGCGTTGTTCACGATGACGCTGCATACGATTTACTGTACTCAACCAAAGCTGAGGCGTGTGTATATTCGGTATTGGTGGCCGATGGCAGCGTGAACACTGCTCCGCAAACTGTTTAAAATGTTCTGATTTTTGATCGGGATACATGTTCTTGCTTTGCTGCCCTGAGTGGTTCATATCATCACTGCAGGCAGAACAAAAGAATAGTAATAGCAACAGACAGCTGAAACTACTTTTTGTCATCACCAGCTTCTTTTTGATTGATTCCCTTTTTTTTCTCAACCTCTTGCTCGATCTCCTGCTCAATCTCTTTATCGATCTCTTCATCGTTGGAGCCATACATCGCAGTCATATAATAAACAAAACCACCAAACACGATGACATATGCCAAAGCACCGACATGCCCCCAGGTAAACCATTCACGCGGGCTATCCACACGATCTCCCCAAAATGGTACGGTTAATCCATACGCAATCAAAAGCATCACCACAAGAATCGCTAAAAACCATTTGGGTACACGGTTGGGTGACTCTAAACCGGTTCCACTGGCAATGATTTCATCATCGGACATGCCTACTTTCTTTTTAGCTTTGGCAGGGCGTGACTGCCCCCCACCGAACAGCCGTTCGTTTTCTTTATCAACCTCATCTTGTTTTGAACTCATCTGGGTATTCTCCTCATTTTAGCTCTGCATGCTTCATTTACCTTCGGCAAAATAGACAACCTTGAATGATTTTTTCCAACCATCGTTACTCTCGGCATGCACCGTTAAACGGTGTAAGCCTTTTTCAATATCCGGCGAAAAATGCAGTATCACATCTCTGCGCCCGGCACTTTCCAACACCACGTCATCGTGCTCCAGGCTAAACATCGATGCTGGCATACCTTCAACCTCAAGGTGCAATTGCACTGGCATATAACGTTTGTTGGCTACATTGATACGGTAATCCTGGGCCGTCATACCTTGCATCAGTTCTGCACGGTCTACGACTAAAGCGTACGGCTGATAACTGAAAACCCCCATGACAAAGCACACTGCTCCAATCAAGGTAACAGCAGTTGCTGCTTTTGTGCGCGACAACAGTGAACCCAGATTACTTTTTTCTCCCGAAGCTCCAAAAGCAAAGGACAACAGACCAGGCCCCTGCATTTTTTTACTTTTGCTATGCAGGTGATCACAAGCCGCCACACAATCACCACAATTGATGCAGCTATCAAAGACCAGCGTCTGGCGCGGATCAATATCGAGGAAACAGCTGTCCTCACAATAGGTACAATTCAGGCAATGATCACTACGGCTTTCATCAAAGGCGATATGCAGGGTATCACGGGTTTTAAACGAATGTTGCCAGATACGATAAATACACATGTATTTACAGACCAGATGTCGCATCACACTGGCATCCACCAGCACCACCAATATGCATACGCTATAAATCCATAACAGGTTCTCAGCCCCTGGCAGAGGCTGCAACATCAGGAATGACCAGATCATATCGGGAGGGAAAAAGTAGAGTAGTGGAATCATAGCAAACAACATCGACACCAGTACAAATGCAGCGCCCAGCAGGAGCTTATTTATCCATGCATCTTTACGCCGTGCCACCTGCATCTTCAGCCCGGTCACATCCATCATCAATGCCCGTCGGCCAAGCAGCTTAGCAGTCAACGCATTGGCCCATTCAGATATCGTATTCTGTGGACATACCCAGCCGCAAAATACAGAGCCTGCCCATGAGTACATAAAAATAAGCCCTGTGGCGACCATCAGCCAGAATCCCATGACAATGAAAATATCTGAAAACCACACCTGATAATCGAGCAGTCGAAAGGCTCCTGCCATGGGGTCAATTCGGAACAGACCTGTCACAGGGATCAATACAAGCAACAGAATCACCAGATATTGAGAGCCACGTCGCCAGGCACGAACGGACTGTGCACCCGGCACATGTTCTTCAATGATTGCTATGTTTTTTAACTTATCCTGTACGTTCACTGACATGCCGCCTGTTTTCATTCATTGTGCTGTCGTCATTAAAACGGAACTCTATCATAGGGTTGATGCGAAGGAAGCTGTCCCATCATAAGGACTGATTCGAAAGAGCCTATCCCTGTATTGTTGCGCACC
>CAYZJL010000245.1:0-2970 GCA_964478615.1 uncultured Zetaproteobacteria bacterium | reverse complement strand
AAGCGCCGGATGGCACCTTTCAGGTCAGAAAACACACGATTGCTGTGCAACCGGCGCAACGAGTCAGCATGCTAGTGACGGCGGATGCCGAAGGGCGCTGGGCGTTCCACTGCCATCTGCTCTACCATATGGCAGCGGGCATGTTCCGTGAGGTGATTGTCGCATGAGGGTTTTTATCAAAATATGCGTATTGATTATTGGCGGTGGATTATTGATTGCCAGCGCCGGGGCTACAGAGATGCAGATGCAAGCTGCACCGAACACAATGGTGATGAAACAGGCTGGTTCGATGTCTGGCGGTGCAATGTCAGGCGGCTCCATGCAGGGCGGGGCGGCACCGGCCAATGCTCGTAGTTCCGATTATTCCGATGGTTATGAATATCGCGGTATGGCGGGATGGGAAGATACTGATGAAATCACCGTCGGCAAAATTATTGCCGATCAAATGGAATACCGCTCCAACAATAATGGCAACAATACTTTGCGCTGGGATATGCAAGGCTGGCGCGGCACCGATTACAATAAGCTGTGGGTGAAGTTTGAAGGTGATCATGAACCCACAACCCGGGCCGGGAACCTGGAATTGCAGACGTTGTATAGTCACAGCATGTCCGCTTTCTGGGATTTTCAGATAGGTGGCCGTTATGACAGGTTTTATAGTCCGGGACTGGTCAATGATCGTTTTCTGGCGGTCATTGGCTTTCAGGGTTTGGCTCCCTATTGGTTTGATGTGGAACCCGCCCTGTTTGTCAGTGATAACGGGGATATTTCTGCGCGTGTTACCGCAACCTATGATCTGCTGTTTACTCAGCGTTTGATTTTGCAACCGCGTCTTGAGGTCAATGCAGCATTGACTGAAGCGGCACAGTTTGGCGTTGGTAAAGGGCTCAACGATGTTCAGCTGGGCTTACGTTTGCGTTATGAAGTGCGCAGGGAATTTGCGCCTTATCTTGGCATCGCCTGGCAACGCCAGTTCGGAACTACAGCGAGCTTGGCGCGTGCCGGTGGCGAAGCTGTAAGTAATGTGTCGCTGATTGCCGGCTTGCGCTGGTGGTTTTGATGCAGCGAAACCTTGAGTCGCTGATCGGGCAGTACAAAGGTGATAGCGAATCCGTTTATAATACATGGTTTATCAATGACGATGAGCGATTGAAGGCCTTTCGTTTGATTCGCAAAGGTGTGCAGCAGGTCGTGGACGATATCCGGGTTGGCTCATTTCCCAACGATTTCAAAGGCTCATCGCTTGAGTTTGTGATCAGTTGCATTAGCGAACAGAAGCAGGTGTTTGCCGGGGCTTCGCATCCGTTTTACTGGAAACCGAAACTCAGAATTCCTGATATCTATGAAAATGAAACAAACAAGCGTGCTTTTGGCGAGTTTTTATCACGCTGTCTGGCCAGTGCGAATGAAGAAAAATTACTCAATGAGATTGAGCGACTGGACGGCTTGAAAATCAAAGGCCTTGGCCCTGCTGTGGCAAATATACTTTATTTTCTGCACCCGACAATTTTTCCGCCATGCAATACGGCCATTGTGAATGGTTTTAACCGTTTATTCGGTGAGAAGAGAAAGTTGGGTTCATGGTCGGAATATCTGGCGATGCGTTTGGTGATGCTCGATATCAATCGGAAGCACCGGAATTTACTATCTTCAGACCTCGGGGCAATTGCAGGCATGCTGTTTGAAATTGGTGCGAATAAACTGCTGACCGGAAACGAACATAGTCTGAGTGTGGCAGAGCGTGAAAAAGTTGAAAAGGCTCTGATCAAGCGATGCAAAGAGGTCAAGGCGGATGATGAGCAGGGAAACCTGCATTCAGAGATGCAGTCGCATTTACTCACAATCGGAAATGGGTTGGGTTATGACGTAATTTGCGCGAGCAATGATCGTTCCCGCTGCCATGCCGGAACAAGCCTGGGTACGTTGAGTATGCCAAGCTTTCCGGCATTACCCGTGCAGGAGTCTGTTGCAAAAACGATTCGGCTCATTGATGTGCTCTGGTTTGAAAAAGGCAGCAATCGTGTTGCAGCTGCATTTGAGGTGGAGAAAAGCACAACCATTACATCCGGTATCGGGCGCATGATTGATTTGCACCATTCTTTTCCAGATTCGAACTCATCGTTATATATTGTTATCCCGGATAAACGTGAAAAAGAGTTGCAATTACTGATGCAACGGCCTTCGGTTCGCGCCACGCGCGTGGGTGTAGATATACATTACTTGTTATTTTCCGATATCAGAAAGCATTGCGATGCCCTCTGTATGTTTGGAGAATCCAAAGGAGCTTTACAAAAAATTGCTAAAAAAACAGGAGATCTCAATGACAACATTTAAACGCCTTTTAAGCCTGACGGCATTCGCAGTACTGCTGGCGCTCTGTCATCAGGTCAGTATATCCGAGGCTCAGGCAGCGGAATTGAAGCGCGTTCCGACCGAGCAGGTCTGTATGGTTAATGATGCATTCATGGGCAAGAAACAGATTCCCATCCCGGTTCATGGTAAGACCTACTACGGATGCTGTCAGATGTGCGTCAGCACGCTTACCAATGATGATGCTGAACGTCAGGCCATTGATCCGGTTAGCGGGCATGGGGTGGACAAAGCCACTGCCGTGATCGGGGCATTACCGGATGGTAACGTGTTCTATTTTGAGAATGAGGTGAATTTCAACACCTATGCTTTACACACAGACAAGATGAAAGCTGCTAAAAAGGGTAATTAAATGATTGAAGTAACAATAAGCCTGTGCCCTGATCGCAAAACCCATTGCTGGACTCATGCCATCACGCCTGCTTTTCGGATGCTGTAAACAGATGAATTTTTTTCGTGGGCTGTCCAGTGTGGTGGCGTTGTGGCTGCTGGCGGTGTTTTTTGTCATTGTATTTGTGGGCTGGAATCAGCTAAGGGATATTTCGATTATCCATGATCGTGCTCTTCAACTCGAATCAGTTAACCATAAAAGCCATGCGC
>CAYZJL010000244.1:0-2971 GCA_964478615.1 uncultured Zetaproteobacteria bacterium | reverse complement strand
GCCGTTATCCCTGCCGCGCAGTAGATTTCTCATAAGTCCGACAGACTCCTAGAGCGCTGATCAATCGCAGTAATTATCAGTCTGCCTGCGTTTGCCCTTTAATAGGGATCATCATTGTTTAAATCAGCCGGTATAAAACCATCAATGCGTTTCACTACTGTTTGAATACGTCCATCCGGCATCAGGTTTAAGGTGCGATATCCCGGTGATTGATTATCCAGGGCAAAATGCTGTTGTAGTGGTTTGAATTGCACGCAGGTGGATGGCGTGCCAAGAATGCGTATGCCTTGATGCATGATGTCCAGCGCTTGATGGATATGACCACACAACAAAGCGCGCACATTGTGATGCTGGAATATGATTTGCCATAGCATCTGGCTATCGTGCAAAGCGATGCGGTCTAACCATGCACTTTCGATGGGGGCCGGGTGATGATGCAGGGCAATCAGGGTGTGTTTGTGCGGTTCAGCTGAAAGCAGGCTGTCGAGCCGTTGCAATTCAGTTTCCACCAGCAGGCCGCTAATGTGCCCCGAATTATGGGTGTTGAGTGTGAGCACTTGCCAATCTTCAAATTGTATACAGCGGTTAAAAGAGGAGATCTGTTCCAGCGCAGGGATGAGCGTAGTTTCAAGCGCTGTGATATTGGCATGGTTGCCCGGTGATATCATCCATGCTGCTGACCAGTTGCGTAGCATGTCAGCTAACCGTTGATACGTTTCAGGCGCTTCATCTTGCGCCATATCGCCACCGAGAATGATGGCATCAGGATTGGGACTACTTTCGAAAGCATGTTTGATCACTGCAGCAAAGCTGTCGTGTGTGTTAACCCCTTTGAGTTGGCGGGATCTATCGCTAAACAGATGGCTGTCGGTGAGGTGTAACAGATGATTTACAGGCATGGATGCTGTTTGAGAACTGTTGTGAACATACGTTCTGCCTCCGGTGGTAGGGATGTGATGTGAGCTTGATATCTGGATGAACCACTGCCTTGCGCCTGCACTTTGACATACAGATTGGATGTTAGAATAGTTTGATCACGGTTCAACAGCACGATCCTGAGATCTGAGAGTGGTGCGCAGAAATGATCTGATTCGATTTCAATGCTGTTGAGACTGAGTTTGCTGATCTGCCCGGATAGTGAATCGCTACTATGTTTGCCTGTAAGCGGCATGATATTGATGGCAATGGGCATATCGAGTCTGATTAATGGCCCGGCGGGTTTGTCAGGCAAGAGCAAATCGCTCTCATCAAGCAGGCCTCCCACATCATAAATTGTCATGGCTTCCGCCATACCTTTGGGCATCACTTGCATATCACCATTAATCTTGAGCTTGCCGTTACAGGCGATTTTGGTGCTTTCGGCAATCAGGACTTGACCACCGATAGTGTACGATTCGATGCGTGATGTGCTGTTTACAACGCGTCCAACTACGCCGTATTTACTGCGCTTTTGCGAGCCTATATTGCCGACAATGACCGGCCCTGAGTTAATGCCAATACCCATGGCGACTGTTGGATAGCCTGCCTGCTCGAACTGTTGGTTAACATCTTGCATCGCCAGTTGCATATCAATCGCGCAACGTACCGCCCGCAAGGCATGGTCTGCGCGCTCAACGGGAGCACCAAAGATTGCCAGAATGGCATCACCGATGAACTCATCAATGGTACCGTGATGTTTTTGAATGACATCGGTCATGCTGCCGAGAAAAATATTGATCATTTTCACAACGGTTTCGGCCGGCAGACGTTCACCAATCGATGTGAAACCACGTAAATCCGCCATCATAATAGTGAGGTCACGTTTCTCACCACCCAGCTCCAGCCCTTGCGGAGAATCAATCAGACTATCAACAATCTCCTCGGAGAGATAACGGCCAAAGGTTTGGCGAATAAATGTATAGGCAGCGCGCAGCTGCAGGTGTGTGCGTACCCGCGATAATAGCAGTGCCGGTGTGACCGGCTTATTGATGAAATCAACACCGCCCACTTCAAAACCACGCAACTCATCACAAGTCTCATTCAATGCAGTGACAAAAATAACCGGAATACCTTGAGTTTGAGATTCGGCTTTGAGCCTAGCGCAGACTTCAAAACCATCCATGCCTGGCATCATCACATCGAGCAATAATAGCGAGGGTGGAGCATCGGAAAAACAGAGTTTCAGAGCTTGCTCGCCATTAATGGCGACTTTCACTTTGTAATGGGCTTTCAACAGACCTCTGAGTACATCGATATTTTCCGGCGTATCATCCACCACCAGGATTGTTGCTTTCTCGTGACGCATCGAAGGATTCAAGTTCATTTGAGTATTATTCTGCTTTTGAACGAGATGCGCAACGATTGAGCGCTATTTCTTTGGGGGGCAGGGCTGACAACAGTTGTTATGGGGTATGAGATGTGTAAAGGCGAGATGTGTAGATATATATATGGCTGACAAATAAGCGTGATAGGCGTATATTGCATAAATCAAGCAGGAGGCTCATATGAACGTTATGACTCGATCTACACTGTTATCCATGTTGGCCCTGCTGCTCTTCATGTTTAATTTCGCGGCTATGCCTGTTGCCAATGCCGCCAGCGCCATAGAAATTGATGCCAAGGTACAATCGACATTGACGACGTTTTATTCCGAGGTGAAATACGGCAAAGCATTGGTCAAAAAAGCGGCGGCCATTCTGGTTTTTCCGGAGGTATTTAAAGCCGGTGTCGGTATTGGTGGTGAATATGGTGAAGGGGCGATGTTGCAAAAGGGGAAAACTACTGCTTATTACAATATTGCTGCGGCATCTATTGGTTTTCAGTTTGGAGCCCAGGTGAAATCGCAGATTATCATGTTTATGACGAAAGATGCATTGAAGGGATTTAAATCCGAGAAGGGATGGAAGGTTGGAGTCGATGGCAGTGTGGCTGTTATCACCCTTGGTGCGGCGGCTAACCTTGATACCAATACGATCAGGGATCCTATTATAGG
>CAYZJL010000243.1:0-3005 GCA_964478615.1 uncultured Zetaproteobacteria bacterium | reverse complement strand
CTATTACTATAAAAGCTTGAAGCACATGGATGTGCCGAAGCACAAAAAGGCAGGAGAGCCGTTTGGACGTGCCAAAGGCACGCCCGCAGGGTGAGGCACATGGATGTGCCGAATCACAACACCCGTGCCAGCTGCACCCCTAACCAGGTAAGCAACAGACAGACAACCACCTGCCCCATGATATTGCCCAGAGCCAATGATAAGGCGCCTTCTTGCAACAAACGGATAGATTCAAGCGAATAGGTCGAAAATGTTGTAAATGCACCTAAAAAACCGATAGTTACGGCAAGCCTTACCAGTTCACTGGCCGTTGAACGTTCGATAAGCCAGACAAATAGAAAACCGAGCAAAAAACTACCCAATGCATTTACCGCAAATGTACCCCATGGGAATGCGCCACCAGCTATCTTCTGCACGCTGGAAGCCATTAACCAACGCAACATTGCACCGGCAGCGCCTCCAACTGCCACCGCAGCCAACTGCTTCATCATGAAGTACTCCTGCTGTTTGGCATTCTTTTCCTCTCCGTTTTTTTCCTATCTGTTCTTTTCCTATCTAACCGTCGCTGTTGCAACCACGTCAAACGCTCCTGCAAGGTGCGCTCGAAACCACGTTCACCAGGCTGATATATGGTTTCTGCACGCATAGAAGCCGGAAAACGGTGTTGATCTACTACAGCATCCGCATCATTGTGGGCATACTGATACCCTTCACCGTGACCCAATTGTTTCATCAACCTGGTCGGTGCATTTCTCAAATGCATTGGCACTTCACCCTGTTGTGTCTGTTTTGCCAATGAGCGGGCGGCCTTCTCTGCCATATAAGCAGCATTACTTTTCGGAGCCAGGGCCAGGTAAATCACCGTTTCAAACAGCCCCTGCTCACCCTCCGGTGAACCAAGAATTTCAAACATCCGGTGTGCATCGAGTGCAATATTGAGTGCTTTGGGATCGGCAAGGCCAATATCTTCGGTAGCAATACGAATCAATCTGCGCGCGATATAGAGCGGCTGCTCCCCTGCCTCCAACATACGTGCCAACCAGTACAGAGCGGCATCCGCATCAGAGTCACGCACACACTTATGCAATGCCGATATCAGATCGTAATGGGCATCACCATCACGGTCATATCTTGCAGCACGTCGCAAACTTTGACTCTCGACCTCAGCCCGTGTCCACGCTTTAGCTGAACCAGCATCGAACAACGACTCCAGTGCATTCAAGGCATAACGGGCATCACCATCGGCATTTTCAGCCAACCATCTGACCGCACCAACCTCAACATGAAAAGCTGCTGACTGATCCTGTAACTGATCAATAGCGCGGAGCAGTATCGATTCAACATCATCTGCTTCCAGCGCATGCAGCACCACAATACGACAGCGTGACAACAGCGCATTATTTAATGAAAAGGAAGGGTTTTCGGTCGTGGCACCCACCAGCACCAGCGTACCATCTTCAATATAAGGTAGCAGCACATCTTGCTGGGCTTTATTAAAACGGTGAATTTCATCAAGAAACAGTAACCAGGTCTGTCCACTCTGCTTGGCCTGTTTCACCACCGCCTGCACTTCTGCTTTACCGGCAGAAACAGCTGAAAGATGTGTAAACGGAAGATCAGCCGCATCAGCCATCATATTGGCAAGCGTGGTTTTACCTACACCCGGAGGCCCCCAGAACACACACGAACAGCTGCGCGCTTCAGCAATCATCCTGGCAAACCATGAATCAGCGCTGGTTAGTTCAGTCTGACCAGCCACATCCTGCAATGTTTTGGGGCGCATCCGAAAAGCCAGTGGAGGAGCAATATCTGCGACCAACGGTTCCAGAAGAGAGGCTTGTCTGCTATTCACACCACAGCCATCGTGTTATTCAAACGTTTTGGAGATTGATAACAACAGACTCTGTCTGCGATCACGATATGTGCCGGCATGTACACCGGTTGCAGTGAGTTTGCTGAAGAAACCATATTGATAAGCCAGATCCACATGCATATTATACACCTCACCACCAGCACCGACACTGACTTTATGACCATCCTGATCGGCTACAATCGGATTGAATCCAGCCACCTTATTGGCACCCTGATCATAGGCATAACCCAATCGTAGCTGGGCATTCTGACTCCATGTCCATGTCAAACCTGTCATCACTGTAAAGGTATCACGCAAATTCAAGCTGTTGGTCTGGGTAATCACACCCGCAGTTTTAACATGCAGATCCTTTAACGCCGACCAGCGCGTCCACTTCACATCGGTCTCCAAACGCCATACATCGGCAAAATCATGAGCAATACCGAAACTTACCTGATCAGGCAATTTAAATGACATGCTATCACTGGCCTTGCCTGAGAAATCTATGCGGGCACCAGAACGCAGCATGGCACCAACAGACCAGGCATATGCAGGTTTCCACATCAAAGAGAGATGCCCACCAAATCCACCAAAGTCATTGCCGCGAAATGCGTTCGCACCTTGCGTTAAGGTTGCACGGGTAACATACCAGTCCGAACCCGCTCCAATCGCCAAATCACTATTGATAGCATAGACCACATCAAGAGTAGTATGATCCACGGTCACCTTGGTAACACCGGCAGTGGCTCCCAAAAGAGTCCAGTCATTATTGATATAATACAACGGTGCAAAACCCATGCCTGCAGACCAATGACTATCCAGCGGTGACCAGCTACCGAAAACATGACCCACGTTAGGCTCTGATCCACTATTGGGCACAACACCTGGCAGTAGTACTGATGCATTCCGATACTCGATATCAAGACCTGCGGTGATATTCATACCGGGCAACCATGCGATTCCAGATGGGTTATACACCAATGCAGATGCATCGGTAGCTGAAGCGACAAATGCATTGGACAGACCCGCTCCGGCAGCAGATTGATTGGCCTGCTCGAAACCACCTGCATGCGCACTAAAGCAGCCCATCAAAAGTGCTGCACCACCACACAAAACCCTACTTACACTCTTCATTCCATATCCTTTATTCACG
>CAYZJL010000242.1:0-3021 GCA_964478615.1 uncultured Zetaproteobacteria bacterium | reverse complement strand
TCTGAGGTTTTCTGGCTTTGTTCTGCGTGGATCTCTGTTCAGATAGATTTCAAAGTATGCTTTACCCCGAAGGCTATAATTACCTTCAGGTAGCCACTCATTGAAAATATACGCATATACGTTTTCATAAACCCTTATTCTTCGATAGCTTGGCTCGACCCTAGCTTCGGAAAATACCAAATCATGAAAGCCTGGCACCTTTTCCCATTCTGGATCAGGCTATCGCAACACTGAAGCGTCGGGCTGATATTAAGGTCGAAATTGCAGCGCATACAGACAATACCGCAACCGATGCCCATAATCTGGATTTATCTAACCGTCGCGCCTCCAGTGTTCAGAACTATCTGGAATCTCATGGTATTGATTCACGGCGTCTCAGCGCTGTTGGCTATGGCGAGGCTCAACCCATTGACAGCAATGAAACTGAAGAAGGAAAAGCTCGTAACCGCCGTGTAGAACTACGCGTAAAGTAAGTACGCCGATCATTGCAACAGGGCAAAAACGGGATGCTGCGTCGTCTCGTTTTTGCCCTTGCGGCACGGTAATATTGCTGTGACGTAAAACGATTGAGAAGTTTACGGGATGAACGACCACCGGCTTTAGCCGATGGTCGTTCACCCCGGACTCTTCCATTTGGAAATGCCTGATGGTGGAGGACATACGACTGTGTATACGACCAAGGTCTCATAGGCAGTGTTTGATACTTCATTTAGCTTTCGCAACGAATTATGAGTCAATTGAAAACTTGGGCACATGGACTTTTCCACCCCGTGGTAAGCAAGCGGGTGAAGCAATGGGTATTGCTTCGTCAAGCGCGATAGTTCAATTAAAATCGCGCGTGGAAAGAATCCATGTAAACGCGTTGTTTGATTCATGTTAATATAAGGAGTTTATGAGATGAAAGTTTTTTTAAATATTTTGTTAATATCAGTCACACTAGGCTCGGCCACATTCGCCAATGCCACATCATTTTTAGATAAAATCGGTAATGCACTGGATAAAGTCGATAAAGCACTTGGTACACCCCCCCAGAATTCCAATCAACAGCCGGGTTATAGCGGTGGGCAGGATGCATGGAATAACAATTACAACCCACCTGTCAGGTTAAGAGTCACATCAGGCGTCAATTACCGCTCATGCGCTGGCAAAAATTGCAGAAAGCTGGGGACATTACAAAAGGGAACGATCGTGCAAGCCAGTCAAATGGTTAATGGATGGTATAATATCAATGGCATGGGCTATGTTTACAAACAATATCTAACCCCCGATGCTGGCTATGCGCCCAGGGCGCAGCGACGTCCGGCTCAATCACGAAACACATCCAATCGCGCCAGCACTTATATTACGATCGCTTTTTCAGAATCGACAGGCGTTCAGTATACAGCATGGGGCACAGGCAGTCAGGCTGATGGTGATCGAAAAGCCACTCAAGGATGCAATCAAGACACTCACGGGCGAAATGATTGTGCTATTGCCGTGAATGGTTGGAATACGTGCGCTTCACTTGCTGGTTTAGACATGGGCAATTACTACGGAGCCGTAGCTCAGACCGATCCTAATCGTTACACAGCACAGTCCAAAGCACTTAGGGAGTGCAAACAATCTGCAGGCAGGAATTGTGAGTTACTGGTCACCAAATGCAGTAGTGATCCCACCTAACATGCATGGATTCACCTCCCTCCCCCATGATACAAAAGCATCATGGGGGAGGGAGGTGTCATTCAGTAGCATCCCCTTTAAACGGCGCTGATCCTGTTTGATGTCGCCAAGGAAAAAGTGGGACAGCAGTGGGCTCTAATCACTTTTTACCACCTTATCAATACTACAATCATCAGTTTTTCAAACGATCATAACAACCCATACTTTTCTTTAAGTGTTAAAATGCGTGTGACTCTTTGGTCTAAGCTGGCTTTGAACCTGGGGTTATGCTTTACGAACTGTACGACTTCCTCAATATAGTCCAAACCTTTCCAGCGACTCGGGACAGATAACAAAAAGATATCAGCGCCCGAGGCAAATGCATGCTGGATTAGTTTTTTGCGATTGTTTTGGAAAAGCTTTTTGAATTTGGACACGGCAAGGTCGTCTGTCATCACTACAAATCCCATGTCGTGTGCCATCTGAATGACTTTAGGCGTAAACGGTGTTGGTTGATCACCATAGGTTTTGTAAATGATGTTTGAAAGCATGACGCAATCGAGCCAGGGCCTTGCTTGGTGAAAGGCCTCAGTTCCTGCCTTGATTTGGCTGGCATTCCAATCGACTGTGATCAGGCTGTTGTCCGTGTTTCCCATTGCTTCGCCGTAACCCGGAAAGTGTTTGGCTACCGGGATAATATGATCAATCGATTTGGCAAATACGCCCGCTTTATGCGCTACTTGATCAGGCTTATTTCCCCATGCGCGTTCGTGCTCTGCAATGTGCCCCTTTACAGACAGATCCAGGACGGGGGCCAGATTCATGTTCAGGCCATACTCTTTCATTCCAGCCGCAATACTTGCGCCTATAGCCTGAATTTGGGCATCTTCCAGCTGGCTCATCCGGTGAGCAGATTGCAGCCCTTTAATTTTTTTTGAATGCTTGAGCCGATTGATGTAACCGCCTTCAATATCTGTGGCCAGGAAGGGTTTGACTTTTTGTTGTTTTGAAACATCCCGTATTTTTGCTTTTGTTTTCTGCGGAGATTTCAGGGAAGACCTGAAAAAGATAAAGCCACCTTCAACATTGGGCTTGTCAGCATAGTGGGCAGGGTAGGCCATAAAGAGTTGGCCCACCTTTTCCCGCAGCGTCAAGCTGCTCAAAAGCTGCTCAACAGAGGCGCTTTCAGCACAAACAACACTCGGAAAAAATAACAATCCGGCGATAAATACTGTCATAGTCTTCAGTAGTACAGACATCAATTATTTCGAGATTTGGTTAAATCATCAAAATAATTCAAATACTGTAATTCAGGGAAACATGCCCAACCTATCGCACTTAATGACGTGGCTTCTCCCAATTCAATATCAAATATCTCTTGCT
>CAYZJL010000241.1:0-3038 GCA_964478615.1 uncultured Zetaproteobacteria bacterium | reverse complement strand
AGCACATATTTACCGTTAAGCAGATTTCAAATGTTTACCTTTCAAGCAAACATTCAAATCAGCTTATATCAACCCTACAACAGCCGCTTTACATGCTTCCATCAGCGGGTCCGGATACAGACCCAGTGCAACAATCGCAACTGCTGTAATCACAACAGTAGCCTGCATCGCTCTACTTTCAGCAAATGCAAACTCAACTCGCGCATCATCAAAGTAGATGTACTTAACCACACGAATATAATAAAAGGCACCCACAGCTGAAAACAGCAATGCATATAGCACCAAATAGAGGTGCCCTGCTTCGATAGCCGCAATAAACACTGCGTATTTAGCCCAGAACCCTGCCAGGAATGGAATCCCCCCCAGTGAAAAGAGGAACAAGGCCATAGCCAACGCATAGCCGGGACGCACTTTTGACAGACCTGCGTAATCATCCAGCAACTCACCCTGAATACCTTCACGACGCATCAATATGATGATTGCAAAGATACCAAGCGTCATAATCAGATAGATTGAGAGATAAACCAGAATACCTGCATAACCGTCGGCATTGCCTGCAATCACACCTAAAATCACAAAACCGACATGGCCAACCGTAGAATAGGCCAGCATGCGTTTGATATTGCGTTGCGCAATTGCAGCAAGATTACCCACTGCCATCGTCAATATGGCCATACCGGTCAGAATAGTCATATATTCTATCTGTACAGCTGGCAACGCATCAACGGCAACACGGACAATAACAACAAAACCGGCCACCTTAGGAGCAACCGACATAAATGCTGTGATCGGTGTAGGCGCACCCTCATAAGCATCCGGTGTCCACATGTGGAATGGTGCCATGGACACTTTAAAGGCAAGCCCGGCCAATAAGAACACCAAACCCAACAACACCGCTGGATCAGAAGCATTATCTGCCGCACTGAGAGCCGCACCCATATCGGAGTAATCGAAGCTTCCACTAACACCGTAGAGGAAGGTGATGCCGTACAGCAACATACCGGATGACAATGCACCAAGAATGAAATATTTCAGCGCAGCTTCGTTCGAACGCAACACTTCACGTTGGTAACCCACCAACACGTAGGTACACAGAGCCATAAGCTCCATACCAAGATAGAGAATAATGAAATTGGTTGCTGAAATCATCAGCATCATGCCCAGCATAGCAAACAACATCAGCACATAATATTCACCGACATGATTTTCATCCTTCATATAATCAATGGAGATGAGGATCGAGATTGCTGTCGCTACAAAAAGGAGCAGCTTGCTAAAGGCTGCAAACGGGTCAAATACAAAGAAACCGTAGAATGCTTCAATGCTGCCAGCAGGGTACATTTGCAGGGTTGCCATCGCAGCCACAACAATGGTCATAATCGCCAGATATGCGGTCCAGACCTTATTCTCTTTGGAGATAAACAGATCCACCAGCAACAGAGTCATCGCCAAAACAGCCACAACCATTTCGGGCAGTAGCGTGATCAGATGATCAGGGAACGGAAACGGGAATGTTACATTAGCCATGGTTTACTTCCCTCTCAATGATGCGCTGCGTCAGCAGCAGGCATAGCCTGCAGCAGAGCCGCAGCGGCATCTAACTTAGATGTTGATACTTGGTCAATCAGATGTGATACAGATACGTGTAAGAAATCCAGTACCGGCATCGGATAAAAGCCGATCCACAATGTCAGAATCATCAACGGTACAAAATAACCAAATTCCCGGAAACTCATATCCTGCATGGTTTTAACACTATCTTTCACCAACTCACCCATGACCACTCGTTTATACATCCACAATGTATAACAGGCCGAGAGCACAACGCTTGTTGCCGCAGCAACAGCTATCCACATGGCGGAAACACCAAGGTGAGCCGGAGCCGCCTCAAACGTACCAATCAACACCATGATTTCACCGACAAAGGCCGATGCGCCAGGCAGAGCAATGTTGGCCATGCAGAAGAACAGCATTACGGCAGCAAAGACAGGCATCACATTGACAACACCACCATAATCCCCGATCTCTCGTGTATGCAATCTGTCATACATCACACCCACACAGAGGAATAGAGCAGCAGCAACAAAACCGTGTGAGATCATACCAATCACCGCACCTTCAAGCGCTGCCTGCGTAAACATGAATGTACCAAGCGTAACAAAACCCATATGTGCGATAGATGAATAGGCAATCAACCGTTTCATATCGGTCTGCATCATCGCTACCAATGAGATGTAAACAATTGCGACGAGCGACAAACCGACCATTAACGGAACGAAATATTGCGATGCATCGGGCAACATCGGCAGTGAGAAACGTAAAAAACCATATGCCCCCATCTTCAGCAGGATACCAGCCAGTATCACTGAACCCGCAGTCGGTGCTTCTGTATGCGCATCCGGCAACCATGTATGTACTGGCCACATCGGCACTTTGACAGCAAATGCGATGAAGAACGCGATCCAAATCCAGAACTGCCATGTGAAGTCAAACGGATAATCCATGAAAGCCAACAGACTGAATGTATGACCGGCCTTGAAATACATTGCCAGCACTGCAATTAACATCAGCAAAGAACCCGCCAGCGTATAGAGGAAGAACTTGATGGTAGCGTAGACGCGGTTCTTGCCACCCCAGATACCGATGATGAGATACATTGGAATCAGCATCGCTTCCCAGAAGAAGTAGAACAGGATGGCATCCAACGCACTAAACACACCGATTAGCGTTGTCTCCAACACGAGGAACGCAATCATATACTCTTTCACCCGGCTCTGAATACATGACCAGGCTGAGATGATACAGATAACAGTCAACAGACTGGTGAGCACAATGAATGGCATGGATATGCCATCGACACCCAGTTGATAATTGATATTAAAAGCAGGAATCCAGTGATGGAATTCCTCAAACTGCATATGCGCCGTTGTCGTATCAAATTGCAGTGCCAGTGGCAATGTCACCAGGAATGTTGCAACCGCAACAATCAATGATGCCCAGCGCACAGCATTATCACCACGCACAAACAGCCAGATAAT
>CAYZJL010000240.1:0-3064 GCA_964478615.1 uncultured Zetaproteobacteria bacterium | reverse complement strand
ACATATATGTTGCATAGTTCCATCTATGGATAGCAAGCAATTCAAGAAATGGCTGGCCAAACAAGGCGCAACATTCAAGTCTGGCAAAGGGAGCCACCTGAAAGTTTATCTCAATGGTCGCCAGTCCGTGTTGCCGATGCATGGGAAGCGTGAAATTGGCAAAGGACTTGAATCAACCATTAAAAAGCAGCTTGGTATCAAGGAGTAAATTATGTATGCATATCCTGTAACACTCACTCAAGATGGTGATTCCGTGCTGCTCACCTTTGCTGATGTCCCCGAGGCTGTCACCTTTGGCGAGGATGAGGCCGAAGCTCTGCTACAGGGGCAGGATGCACTGGAAACCGCGCTGGAAATGTATATTGATGATCGTCGCGCCTTGCCTGCGCCAAGCCCTGCTGAGGGACGGCCTCTGGTTGCGCCTTCTGCGCTGGCACAGGCCAAGCTCGGGCTTTACGACAGCATGCGACAGCAACACATTAAAAAAGCTGAATTGGCCAGACGGTTGGGTTGGCATATGCCGCAGGTGGATCGGGTACTGGATTTGCAGCATGCCTCTCAATTCAAACAGATCGAACAGGCTGCATCGGCGCTGGGTCGACATATCAATGTCAGCATGGGGTAACTGGAGCTTTTTTTGGAGTCATGCAATCAATCGGAATACTCACATGTATGAATGAACCAAAGCGGTATGCTGTGGCATCAGCCATGCGTGAATTGAATGTTCGCATGATTCGCCGTTTAAGCGGCCGCTTGCAGGTGCGGATATCGTGATTGAACGCCCGGATTCGTCGGTTCGCGTGTCTTTACGAATTTCATAAAGGGAGAACTTGTATGACTTCAGATCAAGGGTTTTCAGATAACATTGCTGCCATTGGGAATAAGCATCTATTTCAGACGATTGTCGCAGCCATCCCATCAGCTGTATTCATTTTTCAGGGTGAGGCGATGCGTTATGTCAACGCCTCTGCATTATCCATCACCGATTATTCAAAAGAAGAACTGCTGGCCATGCCTTTCTGGGCAGTCATCCATGAAGATTTCCAGGATATGGTCAAGCAAAGAGGCCTCGCCCGCCAAAGCGATGACAATGTGCCTGCCAGTTATGACGTAAAAATAGTTCGCAAAGATGGTGAAGCCCGTTGGGTAAATTTTCGCGCCAGCATGATTGAACTGGATGGTAAACCGGCAGTACTTGGTTTGGCGGAAGATATCAACGAACGCAAACAGGGAGAAGAGCGTCTTCTACAGGCGCGGAGTGTTTCTGAGCTGTTGGTTGACTATAATGAATTAACAGCAATGCACTCACTTGATGAAGTCATACAAAAAACACTGGAGTTTTTGCACGGTGCTTTTGCTCCTCATGAGAGTTCGGTTGCAATCGTGGAAATGGATCAGAATAGCTTTTGCCTCAAAGCCTCTATGCATTGCGAGCAGCTACATTTAAATCAGGGCATTTCGATTCCTTTTCATGCCACTGTTCTTTCAGAAGTTATTCAATCACGGCTGCCACGTTACCGTGCGGATATACAAGCTGAGCACCCACTATATGAGACGGATCATAAACTGCTAAAAAATGGGTTTTGCTGTGACTTCCTTGTTCCACTCTGGGCAGAGAATCAATGTCTGGGTACATTGAATATGGGGCGAAGCGACATTGATGCGTTTTCTGAACATGAGCGCGAACTCATTTGCCTGGTCGCTGCCCGTCTGGCGCCAGCGTTGCACAATGCATCGCTTTTTTATGCTTTGCGCGAAAGCGAGGAGCAATATCGCTCGTTGATTGAAGATTCACCAGATATGATCCACAGCCTGAATGCCGAAGGAATAATCACCAGTGTAAATCTTGCAGAGCTTGAAACCATGGAATATTCCAGAGAAGAATATATAGGCAAGTCTGTATTGGATGTCATTCATCCTGATTGTCTTGAAGCAACAAAGCATGCATTTGCATCTGTCCTGTCTGGTCAAACGATCAAGAAATACGAAACTGCCCTTGTTACAAAATCAGGCAAAAAAATTGATGTTGAGGTATCGGTCACACCAAAAACAGTAAGTGGTGATGTTGTCTCCACAAGAGCAATCATTCGTGATATCACCGAGCGTAAACAGAAGGAGATAGAGACGCATCTGCGTATGCAACGGGTTGCCAGCCAACAAAAGGCAATGCTGCAATTATCAACAGCTACGCCTCAAACGTTGGAAGAAATGTTGCGAAAGATATGCGAAGTCTCCGCCAAAACGCTGCAAGTGGAATGCGTCAGCTCCTGGTTACTTAGTGAAGGTGACAGTAAATTGCGTTGCCTGAATCTGTTTGACTTAAGTGAAGCCAAACATGTGTCTGGCACGGTTTTGAAATCAGGCGATTTTCCTCACTATTTTGCCGCATTGAGATCAGATAGAGCGGTTGAAGCACACGATGCCCAATCTGATCCCCGCACTTGTGAGTTCACGCAAGAGTATCTGCTTCCACTCGGCATCACCTCCATGCTTGATGTACCCATCCGTCTGAATGGCAAGGTGGTCGGTGTGGTCTGCCATGAGCATACCGGACTTGCACGCAGGTGGACTGTTGATGAGGTTAGCTTTTCTTGTGATGTTGCTGATCAGGTAGCACAGGCGCTGATCAACGAAAAGCGCAAGCGGTCTGAGGAAGAAACCAGAGCATCAAAAGAATTAATTGAGTCTATTATTGAAAATGCGCCGATTCGCGTGTTCTGGAAAGACCGCAATTTTCGCTACCTTGGCTGCAATACGCAGTTTGCAAAAGATGCAGGGCACTCCTGTTCAGAGGATTTGATTGGCAAAACTGATTTCGATATGACATGGAAGGATCAGGCCGGTCTTTATCAAGATGATGATGCGGAGGTTATGAACTCAGGCATCTCCAAACTGAATTATGAAGAGCCGCAGACCACTCCAGATGGCAAAACGATCTGGCTGCGAACTTCCAAGGTGCCGTTGTATGATGCCAATAAGGAGATGTTCGGAGTTCTGGGCATCTATGACGACATCACCGAGCGCAAGAAATTTTCGGAAATATTACAGGATAGTGAAAGCAGAC
>CAYZJL010000239.1:0-3090 GCA_964478615.1 uncultured Zetaproteobacteria bacterium | reverse complement strand
TTGTCGCGTTTCCGGCCTTTGTATATGCGGACAGCAATAAATAGCGAACAGGCGGCCAGCACTAATATCACCGACAACAATAATATTTCTTCAATGCTCATGGATATTATTATAGAGCATTTTTTCTGTATGAGTAAAACCATTATGGATTGGAGTCAAACTCGACCTGCCAAACTGACTCAGTAACCCAATAAATTAAACCGCCGTACCATTTCTCTGTTAAAGAAGTCGTTAGCCACCCTGATTATCATTAGGTGCCGCTCGTATGTTTTTTGATGCATGCCCTTTGGTTTAAATATCCATTCATCCAAACGGCCACCATTATAGCCTAAGCTCTCTTGCGACTTCCTTGCTTTTCGCATCATTCGATCTAGCCGGGTTTCACCTTCGGAATAATAGGCCAGCTTGTAGCATTTCCGGCAGGCCGGGCGGTTTCCTGTCAAATACACCTTGCCACATCTTCGTAAGCAAGCAGGGCAACGCATCCAGACGCGCTTACCGCCATAATTACAGGGTGTGTATGTAATGCTGATCTTTTCTTCTACTGGCTGCCATTCTCCACCATGTTTACGGTATTTATAAATCAAGGTGATTGAATCGCTAGCCACTCGATAGCTAATGTTGCCTGTTTCCTTTCCCTTGCTACTCCATGTGATTGTTCCGGCGCGTCCATCGTATAACCAGCCTTGCCGCTTTATCCATTGAATATCAACACCATGCTGACTTTCAATCTTTCTACGCCAGCCGTTTCTACCGCTTCCAAAGCCACCCATAGTTGCGCCTCTCTCAATTTATTATTCACAAATCATTAGGCAAATGTAGCTTTTCCTTGCTCTAATCTTGCTCTGATCTTGCCTTGATTTTCTCACTTCAATCTTGTGTAATGTTCTTTTGGCATAAGTGAAACTTATCAACGGCAGAGAAGTGCATGTATTTGCTTATGCATAGCATTTGTGACTTCTGACCCTACCAAACCTTACCATCTTAATTCAGCACCCCGACAATCAGATTCACCCTCACAGAATCGCCGCTGTGGCATGTTTATCATACGCCTCATGCTTTTGGTCAAAGCAATTCACACACATCCAGCACCAAGGTTGCCCTGGCTTAGTCAACATGCTCTGGGTGTCTCTGCTACATCTGACACAAGCGCCATGCTTCTGATCTGATAGCTCGTTGATTATTTGCTGTTTGTGCTTTCTGATATAATCAGCCGTTGATGGTTTCAGTGGCTCATGGTGTTCAACTTGAATTTTATCACCATCGGTATTGATCTTGATTCCCCTTGCCATGCATTCAGTCAGGAAAGTATGAATATCCATTAGAACACCTCCACATGAGTTGCAGGCGGTGCTATTCGTTGGCCGACTTCCTCGCTGTTGGCCGCTGTATCGTTTTGAAACGTAACAACGTAACAATCGTTGTCCTGCAACGGTTTCGACTGTTTTTCATCCGTAACATTATCGTCATTTGTTACGCTTTGAAACGCTGTTTTTTGAGGCGCTGCAACGGTTGTTACGTTGTTACGCTTTGAATTACAGTACCTTGAGAAGGCGTCATAAAAGGCGGCCAGCTCGTAACCTTTCAGCAACTCACCTGCCTGCAATCGCATCGACTTGGAGTGTATGCCAAACATTTTAAGTCGACCCGCTAGCCTGTTGGTAGTGATTGCTCTGCCCTTTGACCATTCACCCCACGGACGGTCATCTATAGAGGCAAGCAAATCACATAGGCGTTGTGAGGCCAGACGCTCAAGCCCTTGTTCTTTGTAGATAGCTTGGATGTCTTTAAGCAAAAGGGTGTCGATTGATTCGCTCTCGTCGGCACCAGACAAGGCAAGGGCTGCAAGTGTCGCTGTATCGCGCCAGTCGCATAAATCAGCAATAGCAAATAGTGGAGTCCAATTATCCGCTGCACGATCATGCAAGCCCTTTGGTGTAGCTGGGTCACTTACATGGACGGACTGATAGTTGTCCTCAGCCCATCGCACACACTTACGCTTGATGTTGTCGAAGTCGTTACGATCTAACCGCAACCGTTCTACCTGTTCACCGTCCAGCTTCCTGCGTAATGGAATGCAGATACTCCGATCTTCTAAGGTATCGCGCTGGCTGCCAATGCCTGCAATCGCCTTAGGACACCATGTGGAGAATGCCTTTACCTCGTTAGCATCACCATCACATCGAAGCACTCTTGCTGTTGTTTTCGTGTGGCCTGAATTGATAACGCCTGCCATGTCATCATTCTGCTTTAAAAAGGTGTCCGCCTCATCAATCAGCAGGGTAGGTTGCCACTGCTCAATGACTCGATATACAGCCGCTGGTGATATGTTCGCAGCCAGTAGCCCCTTGTTACTCATCACATATAACAATGACAGCATGGTTGACTTACCACACCGCTTTTCAGGTGACGTTATCAGAATCATAGGGCTGTGATAGCTGGCATCATGGACGTATGTATTGAGCAACCACAATGCCGCCGCTTCCGGCGTGTGCTTGGGCGTTACAACGTAGCGATTGAGTGCGTCCACGATCTCACGCAACAAATCACCACCGTTCACAATATCCGGCCACGGTTCAATATCAGCAAACATAGTTTGCTGTTCCTGCGAAGCTTTGCGCGTGTTGCTGACTATCCCATCCAGAGTAGCAGCCCTTACCCCCAGCGCCTTGGCTTCTGCCATTCTCACTTGGTCATATTCCAAAGGGTTCAGCTTTGCCAGCCGCTCCACCGCATCTTCTAGTGGGCTATTTTCTGTCCCACCCTCACTTACCTTACTTTCTTTATGGTTATTATCTCTGACCCCCTCATCATCCAAAGGTACACAAGCGATACGCTCCACATTTAAAGGTAAGGTTTTGATAGGTTGCTTGATTTGCTTATTGATCTCACTGGCAGCCGCATCAAGCCCATGAGTAGCGGCGTAATCGTTCCAGTCGTTGCCAACATCAGGCGGCATAATGAACACGCCACCCACGACATCAGCAGCAGCCTTACCCTTGATCTCACCTGTCTTTGATTCGTCGTTATCGCCTGCAATGATGATTTCAATATCAGGCAGCTTAGAGCGTATGGATTGAGCAACGCGGC
>CAYZJL010000238.1:0-3097 GCA_964478615.1 uncultured Zetaproteobacteria bacterium | reverse complement strand
CCTGCCTATATTGATTTCTGTACTAAAAACCAACTTGGTCAAAGATACAAGGCCTATACTTTCTACTTTGACAGAAAATAAGCGAGCCAGAAAGGCTCCCTGAGGGACGAATTCACACGAATTACAGGAGATAGGCTTTAGACTGTCGGTTTGGTCGGAAGGCGCTGTCGGTTTGGCCAATCCAAGGTGAGGCGCTGAAACCAAATGAATATACCGGGCAGTTATTGAGTTAAGGGCAGGGGGTAGCAAACTGCAAGCTTTGTTATTATCTTGCTTGACAAATTATAACAAATTAATACAGTATGGGTATGTATCGGGTGCTGTACGAGAAAAAAGCGCAAAAGTTCTTGCGAAAGGCAGCTGCAAACCAGCGCGATTTGATAATGCTAAAGATTGCTGAATATGCCCTCAATCCGGATCTTGGATGCAATGTTATCAAGATGCGTGGCATTGATGCCTACCGGATGCGTGTTGGAGATTGGCGTGTGATTTTTGAAAAGCGGGATGATGTGCTGTTGATTCTTGTGCTTGATATTGGTTCACGTGGAGGTATTTATCAATGAATGTACAGATTTTAGAGAAGGGCGGCGTACCTGAATATGCGGTTATTCCTTATGCGGATTTTGAAGGATTGAGGGAAGCTGCTGAGTCGCTGAATGATATTGATGCCTACCATGAAGCGGTAAAAAATATGGAAGCAGGGAATGCTGACTTTTTACCGTCCGATATGGTAAAACATCTATGCGAAGGGGCTAATCCTGTGGCTGAATGGCGCAAACACAGGGGGATGACGCAAGCGAAGCTGGGCGAAGCTGTTGGTGTGACACAAGCTTCGATTGCGGGTATTGAAAAGGAAAAACGCGAGCCTTCGGTGAAACTATTGCGGAAACTGGCTGATGCATTGGGTGTGGATATGGATGATCTAGCCTGATGGTGCGCTCAGACCACTAACCCGGATTATTCATAAATTCTATCGCGCCCTTGCTTGTTCATTTGCTCGCAACAAACTCTTCATCAGTTGTCCGTATGCATGGCTACGAACGCCCTCTTCAGAATTCGTTGCAAACAAATGTCCGGCGCAAACATCACAACGATTCATGAATAATCCGGGCTAGGGCACCTTCTCTTCCTTCGCTTGAGTGTATTTGGGACGCGTGAGACGAAAAGGATATTGCCAGATGCAGTTATTGATGCGATGCTGAACTTGTTTTCTTGATGCATAGGAGTGATGATGATTAATGCAATGCAGGAAGTAAAAACTCTGGTGAATCACTTGCCGGATAATACCAGTATAGAAGATGTGCAATACCACCTTTATGTGCTGGAAAAAATACGTAAAGGGCAAGAAGCTATTCATAATGGTAAGCATTACACGACAGAAGAAGTTAAGCAGAGATTGAATCAGTGGCTGAATCCGTAGCTTGGTCGGAAGAGGCATTGCATGATATTGAGTGTATTGCTGAATATATTAGTCGGGATTCGGTGTGCTATGCACAACAGGTTGTGGAGCGCATTATAAGTACAGGGGAATCTGTCAATGCATACCCTCAGTCTGGAAGGGTTGTTCCTGAACTGGGGGAAGAACATTACCGGGAAAAATTCATCTATAGTTATCGGTTGATTTATGAAATTGGAAATAGTTCTATCAATATTCTTGCCATCATTCACGGAAAGCAATTGCTGGAATCCGATGAACGTTTCAAACTCAGCTAAAATTCTATCATGAAAATATCTGTGATTACAGCGGTGTATAATGCCGAAGATACAATCGTAGATGCGATTGAGTCTGTGCTGGCGCAGGACTATGCCGATGTGGAACTGGTGGTGATTGATGGGGCTTCCACTGATGGCACGAGAGAGCTGTTGGAATCCTTCCGGGATCGCATTTGTCAGCGAACCTGATCAGAGCATCTATGATGCGCTGAATAAAGGTATCCAGCATGCCGATGATCTATTTGCTGATGATGCGGTATTATCCAGAGTCGTTGCAGTATTTTCTGATAGTGCTGCCGATGCCGCCTATGGTGATCTGGAATATGTCAGTAAGGACGAGCCGGACAAGGTGGTTCGTTATTGGCAGTCGGGTGCTTACTCTACCGATAAACTGAAGCATGGCTGGATGCCACCGCATCCAACATTTTATGTGCGCAGCTCTGTTTATGAGCAGCACGGGTCTTTTGATACCTCCTTCCGTATTGCTGCCGATTACGATTGCATGCTGCGCTTTCTGGGGCGTGCAGGGGTGAAAGCGACATATATCCCTGCGGTAATGGTAAAGATGCGTCTGGGTGGCGAGAGCAATCGTTCAGTGAGTAATATCATCCGCAAGTCAAAAGAGGATTACCGTGCATTGCATAACAACGGGGTTGGTGGCATCCGGGCGTTGGTCTGGAAAAATCTCAGCAAGCTGCCGCAATTTTTTAAAACACAGGACTGAGTGGCGAGGGCTGAGTTGTTCAGCAACGCTTTAATATTGGCATGAGTGGTTCAATGAGCTATAGTGGTCACATGAAATTTGAATGGAATGAATTGAAAAGTGAAGCATGTTTTTTACAGCGTGGGTTTGATTTCACTTATGCTGCTCATGCTTTTTTCGACCCGAATCATTTCATTCGAGAAGACGCTCGCCACAGCTATGGTGAGGTTCGCTACCAAATGATGGGCAAGACTGAGGGGCGTTTGTTTGTAGTGGTTTATACCATGCGGGGTGATGTCATACGCATTATTTCCGCACGCAAAGCTAACCAAAGAGAGGAGAAAAAATATGAAAACTGTACGCATGACAATTGATCCGGAATCTCCTGCTTCTCTGGCTCCCGGCCGTATCGATACGGCTCGGTTTGATTCAACGACTGAACAGGATATAGCTCAGCATAAGGCTGCAGATGAGGTGGAAGCCATTCAAGATGCTGCCAGATTTGCAAAGCG
This sequence comes from uncultured Zetaproteobacteria bacterium, assembly GCA_964478615.1. Classification (GTDB taxonomy): domain Bacteria; phylum Pseudomonadota; class Zetaproteobacteria; order Mariprofundales; family Mariprofundaceae; genus Mariprofundus. The sequence continues at coordinate 169 of CAYZJL010000238.1, read as the reverse complement.
TGTACGTATGCGGCTAGGTTTCAGTCAAGCCGAATTTGCCAAACGGATAGATGTTTCTATCGACACAATTCGCAACTGGGAACAGGGGAAGCGGCACCCGACAGGAGCTGCAAAGGCGCTGCTTAAGGTGCTGGATAAGACACCTGAAACAGCCTTAGCTGCCTTACAC
>CAYZJL010000237.1:1476-3097 GCA_964478615.1 uncultured Zetaproteobacteria bacterium | reverse complement strand
ATTTTGTTTCTTTTTCCTGACTGTGAACCCGTGAAACATCAATGCCCTGATCACCTGCCCAAGTGCCTGCTAATGCAGCCAGTGGGCCAAGATTTTTAACTCGTTCTTCGTTCATAATACTCTCCTGAGTGAGTATGTCTGTTGCCTTTATGTCACTCCTGCCAGTCCAGCGCATGCCCAGCCGGACGCGGCAATTGCGGATAGGTGATCACAGGTGCTGTGCCAGTCAATGTTGCCAGAAAAGCTACAATATCTGCCACATCATCATGCGAAAGCGTTGTGCCCAGTTGAACCTTGGCCATGATTTGTACGGCTTCGGATAATGTCTCTACCTTGCCATCATGAAAATACGGCGCTGTCATCGCCACATTGCGCCATGATTGTACACGGAACACATGATCATCCTTATCCTTGCCTGTAACGCTTTTCAAACCGGCATCGGAACCATACTTGAATGCAACAAACGCATTATTACTAAATAACGGCCCCGAATGACAGCTTGTGCAGCCAATGTCCGCTACTTTTTGCATGCCGCGTTTGGCGGCCTTGCTGATATCACCCTTACCCTGCAGATACAAATCGAACGGCGCATCGGGGGTATTCAGCGTGCGCTCGAATGCTGCAATCGCCTTGGCCATATTATCGTAATTAATGCTGTGCTTACCGAATACAGTCTCGAACTCACTCGCATAACCGGCCTCTGTTAAACGGGCTACGACTGCAGTTTCGGAATCCATCGCCATCTCAACCGAATTCAGAGGCGGGCCTTTGGCCTGATCTTCCAACAATGGTGCCCGACCATCCCAAAACTGTTTGCTCCAAAACCCTGCATTCAGCACCGTCGGAGCATTACGCCCGCCACGCTGCCAACGGTGTCCAATCGATGTCGCCTGATTATCCACACCCCACGTGCCAAGGTTATGACACGAATTGCAGGAAAAATGACCGCTTTTGGAAAGCGCTGGTTCAAAATACAACTTTTTACCCAATTCTACCTTGGCTGCACTCATCGGGTTATCCGCTGGAACAGGAACATGCGTTGGCAACACGCCCATGCCCTCAGGAATACCGGCAGGCCGCTCATCCGCCTGTGCTAGCTCTGAAGTCAGGCCAAGCATGAGCATGAACAACATAACACCACCATAAGAAAATAATTTTGTGATTTCAGATTTCATAAACACTACACTTAGTAATCTTTACTATTTAGGAATAGTATGAAAGTATTCGATCATGTCAACACAGAAAAACATCTCCGCGATGTTGCGCTCGCATGGTTTGCGGGTTACACCCCAGCGATTGGCCGTGGCCGAACTGGTATTCAAACAAGCCATGCACATTACAGCGCGTGCGACCTATCAAACCCTGAGAGAAACACATCCGGCCATATCGATGAACACCATCTATTTAACGTTGGGTCAATTTGAATCATCCGGCCTGCTGCAGCGCTTTGAAGTCAACGGCAACATAATATTTGATAGCAACACTGCAGCTCACGATCATGCTTGCTGCAGCCGTTGCAAAACAATCCTTGATCTTTCTCCGCCCCAATCAGGCGAAGCTCTGTTGCCTGCCGCACTAGAACACTGGCATATTAATCAAGAGCAACGCATCTGGAGCGGTA
>CAYZJL010000237.1:0-1376 GCA_964478615.1 uncultured Zetaproteobacteria bacterium | reverse complement strand
CATCATAGCAAGCACGCGAACCCGATAAGGAACCGCATCTGGAAGAGCGGAATCAATCCTGCCGTTCGGCTCGCTCCTTCAATACAAAGGTAACCGACGGGGTATGTTCGCTACGTTGTAAATTCACATAAACACTGCCGCCGGGGCTAGCCAACACACCACTGATACGCGCGACAGGATGGTGAACAACATCATAAAGACGATGCCCATCCCAAGCCCACAATGTCGATGGCATCGCATCATCGGTAATCCATAACCAGTGGCGAGACTCATCCCAGGACAGATCAACAGGTTCATGCAAGGCATCCTGTTTCAGCCATGTTTCCAGCTTTGGCCCGGCACTGCCATCATCCAATTGTAAAATCCGACCGGCTCCGGACTCGGCCAGCAGTAGTTTTCCATCCGGCAAGCGTTCAATATCACTGATCGCATTAAAGCGCCTCGCGCCCAATTCGGATGCCATGGCAACAGCATCTTCTGCATCGATCGCCAACCAGCCTTTATCCGGATGCAAAACCGCCAATGAACGCGTTGTAAAATCAAGCCGATACAGGCATCCACCTGCAACCATATCGGCCAGGTAGGCCATGTGCTGATCGGCAGAAAAAGCAATCGCCCGATGCGCAAAACGGCCGGCCTGCAGGAACGATGCAAAATCTGGATGCGTACTGTCACCACTCTGAGTCATGACCCGTTGACCTTCGGGAAAATGTGCCGGATCAATCATGCGCCAGATCTCTCCCCGAGCTTCGCCTTCAGCCACCCAGAGCGACTTGTCGGGCGCAAAACCCAAGCCAAGCACATTACGTAGCCCCTCCACGAGTACCCGGGTGTGGCCGGTTTCCACATTCAACGCAGCAACGGTGGCTATATTGCTATATTCACTGCGTTCGCTGCCAAAATACAACCAGCGCCCATCCGCACCCAATGCCATCTTGTTGGGCATCATCTGCTTCCATGCCCCGAGTGAGTGATAACTCCAGCCCGGACTAACCACCAGACCGACGGTATTACCCATGCAAGCCACCAGCAGCAAGGCCATCACAAGATATAGATATTTCATCAACAAAAAGTGCGCCTTTGTGAGTAAATAAGCAAGAAGGCATCGATTCAGGGCGGAGTGCCGTGATGAAAGAGCCAACAGTAACTCAACTTCCAGTAATGCATCATGGCGACACCAAGTACGTTATCGAGTACAAGTACTCGTTTTCCATCGAGCCGCGTTGCCGCTCACTTATATGGAACAACAATACGGCACTCACATCGCCTTACTGGATGAAGAATGAAGGCTGGTAGGATATCAGAATAGTGAAGAACACCCCCTAGGAGTCTGTCGGACTTATGAGAAATCTACTGCGCAGCAGGGATAACGGCCC
>CAYZJL010000236.1:0-3104 GCA_964478615.1 uncultured Zetaproteobacteria bacterium | reverse complement strand
CTTACGTACATCACATTAAACACCCCTTAGCATTCTCTAATCCATTTATGATATGAGTACATGATGCAAATATTGATAAACAAAAGTAAAGCTTAATATACCCAAACAGTGGTAAAAGCGTTGCTTTAGTTACCTATTTAGTAGTACTAAAAGATATCTATTATCGTAAAAGGGCAGCTCTCTCTCTGCTCAATTGTTGAAGGCAATTCATACCTTTCCCGCGGACAACGCATCTCTTTCGCTAAAGTAATCCCTGCATTGTTGCCAACAACTCTTTTATCGCGACAGGCTTGTGTAATACCGGACAACCACTGCCCTGTAGCTGCTTTAATCGTTCTGGAGCAGTGTCTCCAGTCAATAAAACAGCAGGGATATCTTCCCCCAAATGCTCTCGTATCGCCATAATCACCGCAGCCCCGGTATCCTCATCCCGCAACCGATAATCCACACTAAGCACATCAGGCCGACGCTCATTCACCAGCTTTATCGCCTCTTCACGGGTCGAAGCACACCGCACATTCATGCCATATGAAGTCAGAGCACTCAACAGGCCTTCGCGAACTGATCGTTCATCATCAATCACCAATACATCCATCACCGGTATCGATTCAAGTTCCAGCACAACTTTTGTCTCCTGCCGCAGCACAATATCACCCGTAATTTGCGGTAATAAGAAAGCAAACACAGAACCGTGCCCAGAACGCGAATAGAGTGTAAGCGGATAAGACAATAAGTGGCAAAGACGCTGTACAGTAGAGAGCCCAAGCCCCAACCCTTTGCTACTATCACGCTCAGGGTTACCCAGCTGCCTGAACTCCTCAAATATCTCCTGCTGCTGCTCCAGAGCAATGCCCTGACCGCTATCGCGCACCTCCAAACGCCAATCACTGCCACGCCTGCGAACGGCCAACATCACTGTGCCTGTATCAGTATAGCAAATCGCATTACTGAGCAAATTTCGTAAGATACTCTCGACTAACCCCATATCACAACGCACCATGGTATGTTCAGGCGGCCATCGCACAGCAAGCACTAAACCTTTGCTTTCTGCCATTGGTTCAAACTCACAAACAAGCTGATGAAATAGATCATTCAGCTTCACTTCAATCGGCTTGGGCTCAACTGTACCCGCATCCAGTCGTGAAATATCCAGCAGAGCATCCAGCATCGACTGCATGGCTCGCTGCGATTCGATAATCTGATTACCCAGTGTGTTCAACTCACTATTTTGTGAACGCGCACTGATCGCTTCAGCAAACATACGCTGAGCCTGCAGAGGCTGGCGCAGATCATGGCTGGCAGCTGCCAGGAAACGGGTTTTTGCCTGGCTTACCCTTTCTACCATCTCTTTCTCTTCCCGCAGTGATTCAGCTAGCGCTTCACTTTGGAAACGGGCAGCATTAACCCCATATATCATTTGAAAAATCTTATGTGACATCCAGCCCAGGAAAAGAAAAAATAGTGCCGTTGTGGCAACCACGATATATAAGCCTTCAGCGTACACCTCTAAAATAAGCTGCATCAGAACGGGCGTAAAAAAAAGATAAAACAGAGGAGGAACAATAGAGAGTGAATAAGAGGCTGCGCTTAATACCCCCAGGGTCAACACACAGATGGTCAGCACACTGTGAGCATCCAAAATATCCATAAATAGTACCGGGGTAAGCCCCCACAGCACGCCAAGAGCCAGAGTGTCCGGAATCAAAATACGAATCCAGCCAGCAGGAGAAAACTTAAACTCATCATATCGATAAACTCTGGTGATCCATAAGACATGAATCACCATCACCACATTCAAAGCATACCAGCCCACTAGAACAGTTTGTGACTCGCTACTATTATTCCAGGAGCTATAGACAATCAGTAGCGCAATGGTTAAATAACCGACCAGCAACAGAGGAAGCTGTTCTGTATAATTACGGATCAATGCATAACGAACTTTCTGGTCGATATCCAGCTCATTATCACTCAATATGCTTACCTCCACTGGTTACTTCACCACAATGATAATGCCTCAGATTCACTTCTCATACCGACTCATCGTGCATTTCAAAAAGCCTCTCTCTGTGGAATTTGACACTATTAATTATTACAAGAACCGCAACAGACTTACCTATCCGTATTCGGTTCATAAATAGAGCTTACTCACTCCCCCCCCTTTTGAATTTTTCACCTACGAATAGCCCTTGGCATGGTAAAAGGGTTCAAAGGCAGTAAGAGAGCTCTGAAGCCGTTGATCCATCTCTCCAGATACTCAAGCACAGCATAAAGCGCTGCTGTTTGCCAACTAGGGAGCGAAAGCCTGAGCAAAGCCATCAGGTTCATCACCAGGAAAATACTCCTTACCCATGCCTCAGAGGTTGAAGCCAATCGGGCGCGGATTTGGTTGAGTCGATAACCATTCTTTCCCTGTCCAAACTTGCCTTCGACAGGAATGCGTTGTCGCTCATCTTTTCGTTGTTGCCGTTTTATTTGACTGATCTCGATCCTGTTCTCACCCGTCACTTTCCGTGGTCTTCCGAGAGCTTTTCCTGCAAACCTGATGCCGTGATCCTTTAACCATTTCCGGTTATTCCGTGTACCGTAGATACCATCGGCATGAACTGATTCAGGATAAAACCCAAAGCGTTTTTTATACCCCTTCACCTGCGCAATCAGATCAGCTGATTCATTAAAAGCATCCCAGCTCAAGTGATCTACAAAGGCCAGCTTACCGGTCATGCTCACACTAATCTTTGAACCGAATTCAACAGATTTACCTGATTTTCCACGCACCATGGGGCGAACATGCGGTTGACTGATACTGATAATACGATCATCACAGCATCTGCTCTTACACTTATACATCTGTTGTTGCTGCGCATAGAGATGCTGAATGATCCAGTATTGGCGTTGCAATCTGTGCTTCAATGGAAATGATATCCCCACCTCGGGCATCAGAATACCCAGCACCTGTTCAATATATAGTAACTCATGAATTAAAGTACCGCTTATTGTTTTGTAGAACTACATCCATAGCTTCCCCAATATTATCATATTGATCACGAATTTTTCGAATCATCTTTTTCATGACGGCCCAATAGTTTTCAATAGGATTTAGATCA
>CAYZJL010000235.1:0-3106 GCA_964478615.1 uncultured Zetaproteobacteria bacterium | reverse complement strand
GAGGATTTTGTCATCATCAGAGCCTTATTTCAACTCGTCAAGTAAATGGCTTGGTTTTCACGTCAGCTTTTTTTATTCTATTTTCTTTTCAACGGACTGGCATGCAAACCGCATTCAGCCACACCATCTTCACGCTCCCACCACCAGCGCCCTGAGCGTGGATCTTCGCCTACCGTAATCGAACGTGAGCATGGCTCACAGCCGATGGATGGGTAGTGCTGATCGTGTAGCGCATTATATGGCACATCATTGGTGCGGATATAGTCCCATATTTCAGATTCTGTCCACTCAATCAACGGATTGAATTTCTTTAAACCAAAATGAGTATCGTCTTCGATCGCAGCCATATCCTGCCGCGAATCAGCCTGTTCACGGCGCACACCTGTAATCCATGCCTGTTTGCCGGACAAGGCGCGTTTCAATGGATGAATTTTACGAACAGCACAGCACTGCTTACGTTTTTCTACCGATTGATAAAACAGGTTTAGACCAGATTCACGCACCATTGCTTCCACTTCAGTGGCATCGGGGCAATACACTTTCAATTCTAAATCATATTTTTCACGGCAAGCATCCATCACATTATAGGTGGCTTGCGGCAGACGACCGGTATCAAGCGTAACCACCTCAATAGATGGTACATGTTTACTGATCAGATCAATCATCACCACATCTTCAGCGCCAAAACTGCATGCGAAGAGCAGACTAGCTCCATATTCATTCTCTGCCTGTTGTAACAGGGCAATCGACTCATCCACTTTCGTTTGAATCTTCACAACCATCTTCATAACCTCTACCTTGCAACTATTAACACCTTTTTCAACTTCCGGGCAAATTAAGGACGACAACCTTCTCCGTCAATTAGAACCCTGCGGCCATTGACGTGTAAGCTTCTACAGATACCAACTATAAACCGTGGCCTATCTTCTACAGATTTATAAAAGCATTAACCGGATCGACTAATGGTACTCTGATCAGTCCACCGGATAGTCACTCTTCTGGAGGTTTCTTAGTAGCTTGTTGAATGTTCCAAGTGGGATATATGTAGTGGTCTTGGGCGCTAACCGGATAAGCACGAATTAAAGTAAGCGAAATAGTCTCAAAAACGCTACCGCAGAATACGCCAACAGTCACGCCATATTAAACCAGGAACAGCGTTGCAAGTCCCAGAAATGAGAAAAAACCAACCACATCGGTAACTGTTGTCAAAATGGTGCCTGATGCCAAAGCAGGGTCAATGTTCAGCCGTTGCAATGTCAATGGGATCATGGCTCCTGCCAGCGCTGCAGCACACAGATTGATCAGCATCGCTGCTGCGATAATCCAACCCAGGCGAATACCCAACTCAGGAAACCAGAACGATGCAATCGTACCAATAATCAGTGCAAAAGTGAGGCCGGATACCATACCAACCGACGCTTCTTTCACCAGTGTGCGCCGGGCATTGGCAAAGGTCACACGCCCCAATGCAATACCACGCACAATGACAGTTAGCGTCTGGGTGCCTGCAATGCCCCCCATGCTGGCTACAATCGGCATCAGCACAGCCAGCGCCACAATCTGAGCAATGGTCGCCTCGAACTGGGCAATCACTACGGAAGCGGCAATGGCAGTCATCAGGTTCACAGCCAACCAGACACCACGTCTGCGAGCCGTAATGCCAACGGGCTCTGCAAGATCATCCTCATCAGACAGGCCAGCTAAGCGATACATATCTTCAGTCGCCTCTTCCTGAATCACATCAATCACATCATCGGCAGTAATGCGGCCAATCAACACACCGGCATCATCAATAACCGGCAGTGCCATCATGTCATATTTATCAAAGATGCGTGCCACTTCTTCCTGATCCTGTACCGCTGTCACACAATGAAAATCATCATCGGTCAAATCGGATACGATCACCTCTGGTTTAGCAAACAGCAGGGCATGCAGACTCAATACGCCCACTAGTTTATCTTCACGATCCACTACATAGACATAATTAAGGTTTTCAATCTCTTTGCTAAAACGACGCAGTACACGAATAACTTTTTCCACCGTCCAGTCATCACGCACTTTGAACAGCTCAGCCTGCATCAGCCCACCGGCAGACTCCTCATCATGTGCCAGCAGTGGCTCCAACCCGCGCCGATCATCTGGCTCGAGACGCTCCATCACTTCATCAGCAATATCCTTATCCACTGCCTGCAATAGATCCGTCGCATCATCGGAATTAAGGTGCTCTACAACCTCTTCAATTTCACTCGGTTTAAGCACCGCCAGCAGATCTTCCTGCATACCCTCAGGGCATTCGAGCAGCACATCTCCCAACATTTCATCAGAGATATAGGCGATCAGAGTAAGACGGACCTCATCATTACGACAGTCCAATAGCACTTCTGCCAATTCTGTCGCATGCATCTCTGCCATAAGATCATGCAGACGCGGGGCGTCCCATTTGGCTAACTGGAGAGCTTCTTCGCTACTTAGCAAGACTTTGCTATGTTCAATTTTTGGCAAAGCTCACCTCCTTAGCCTGCATGATTCGCGCCACTATAACGCAGCTGAAACATAAATACTGCTGTGCTGTGCAGATTGATGTTGGCATCTGACTCATGCCACGGCTATTGATTGATATAACGCTCGATAGAATGGCGAATTTGATCTCTGACGCGGCTAAATTCGAGCATGATTTCTTCTTCACTGCCAGTCGCTTTGGCCGGATCATCAAATGGCCAGTGCTGTTTTTCACAGCAGATAGGAATAGTAGGGCAACGCTGATCAGCATTGCCACATACAGTGACCAACAGGTTTATCTCATTTAGAATCTCAGCATCCAGCTGTTCGGACTGCTGCTCACTGATATCAACACCAGCCTCTTGCATCACTGTGATTGCACGCGGATTTTTACCATGTGCAACAATGCCAGCTGAGTAAACGTCAAAACGATCTCCGGCCAAATGCTTCAACCAGCCCTCAGCCATCTGTGATCGACAGGCATTGCCCGTACAGAGAAATAACACCTTCTGCTTCATACTGTGCCCCCCTTCATTAGGGCCTGTTAATATCCCTTGAATGCTTCGATCATAACCAGTATTGCGTCATTACGGTACACATGCGACAA
>CAYZJL010000234.1:0-3121 GCA_964478615.1 uncultured Zetaproteobacteria bacterium | reverse complement strand
ATCCCAAGTGAACTTGCGCATCTCCATAACCATTTGCAGCTGATCGTTTTAGCCAAACGAGTGCATTTTTAACTGATTCACCATAAATATACACAGTAGCCACATAAAATTGTGCGGCAGCATCACCACGGTTTGCTTCCTGCATGCATAGTGCACCAAGAGAAGTGAGATCTAATTTTAGTTTTTTTGTAAAAGCATCATGGCACTCACCACCCAATGTTATAGCAGGAGCGACTAATATCATTACCATCATTACAATGATTTTTTTCAACCCCATATTCGTCCGGATTGGCTCTTTTTTTCGAGGGATGCTTATATTTGGTGAAATTGTCGCCGAACTATTCATCATCAAACTCCGCAGATGTAAAACGCAGTACGCTGCAATTTTCTTTCACCGTTCGTTGCATGGATTCATCGAAACCATCATCAGACTTGGCTTGAATCTCGACTGAAATTGTCACATTTACATCTGCTTTTAATGTAAAATGCTGAACGACCTCATCTACAATGTCGGCAAAACTCATCTTGGCCCTAATTGGGTCAAGATTCACTGTTCCGTAGAACTGTTTTTTGCCGGGGGTTGAAGGCACAGGAGATGTAGCATCAGCGCCAGGTTGTTGTTGTGTTGGCCTGGCTGGTATTCCTGTAGCAGGATCATCTTCGTGGGCTTCAGGTGTAGAAGAATGTTCAACAGGAGCAGGCTTGGTGCGTTCCCAATATGCTTCTGCCTCAGCTTTTTCAATTAACAGCGATAAATCATCCAGCACCACCAGTCCATTATTACCAAAGGTAAAGCCCAAGTATTTATCATCCTCTTTGCCACTTGCATAAGCAAAGAAGTCGGTGCTCTCGATCCCACATGATACGGCATCTTTATAAACCGATTCATTTACCAATCGGGGAAGGTATAAATACTGGCAACAATCATGCCATACTTTGTATGTACCAACCTCTTTGATGTCATCCTTGAAGTACCAGTGATTTAACAGATTTTTCAAATGAATCTGTGACCAACTGGATACAACCCACTCCTCTTCATGCAGTTTGTTTGCTATCTCGCTGGAGAGGCTCTGTGCCGCAGGAGATACCGTCACAGCTTCCCATTTCAAAACAGGCTTACCACGCACAAAGTCTTCAAATGGGCAAATGAGCCATTTCCATGTTTCACGCAACAATTGGTTCAGAGCCTGCTCTGATCCCGCCATGTATCGTTTTGCCTGCTCAGCCTGATACAAGTCCAGGTTCATGTTTTCACTGTTAATATCAGAGACGATGGACTTCCAGGCCAGATAAGTGCGTATATGGTCTTTTAATCGATTCGCAACATCAAAATCTGCTGCACAGAAAATAAGTCGATTCTGTTTCTGGCGAGGTTGCTCACCTCGCTTACGAAGAATTTGTTCAGCAGCAGAAAAAGCAGAACTGTTACCACTTTTACTGTAAGCAGATGAAAGTGGTAACACAACCAACCTTACGCCGTTACCAATATCATCCGGCACATCAACCGACTGTGCAAACACATGAACACCGGAAAAGCTATGGTTCCGCCCAAATAGCCGGGCAACACGCTCTTTCAGCAAGGGTTCAACTTCATCCCTGTGGCTGATTCTTTGTTTTCTTCCCTCCATCTCGCGGCGAAGATTGGGTTTGGTGTCAAACCAGAATCTATCCTGATCGGAATAGAGATAATGCAGTCGATCCCGCAATCGTTTGAGTACATCCTCAAACAGGCCAAGGGCTTGTCCCGGTTGAGCAGAACCAAGCAGAATACGCTCCACCTTCACGCCCCGTACGCCCTGTTCACTCACGGATGGGGCACTGCCCATGAATATCGTCCGTGCAGCTCTTCTGGCGGCCTGTATGCTGCCAAAACGGGTATCCCGCCCATCAATATCATGTGGCTCCGAACGTGGCCCATCAATCTCTTTCTCTAACACCGGCTCCCAACCGATTGGCAGGTAATGGGTGCTCTTATTGCGCACAATTGCATCATAAAGAGGCAATGAACCCGGCATAATCAGAGCATCTTTATTGTCGGAGTTCCATAGGCGATGAATCACAATCGCCATATATTGGAGCACGCCACGCGTACGCTGAAATTTATCCAGCGTTGACCAATCTTCATACAAGCGGTCAAAGACCTCCGGGTGAATGGGGTAGGATTGCTTCAGTCTCTCTTCATAAGCGTTCGACTGTGTTTCACTGGGGAACTTGTCACTGTGTTCACGGTAATAACTGGCAAATGCCTTGCATACCTGATCCATATTTTGAGTATCACCCATATTATCAAACAATCTTCGCCTTACGATCTTAAATGCTTCCTCTGTTGCAACAGGCTTCCAGACGGATTCAATTCGGCCAAAATACTTTTCCAGTGAGTCCAGGGTCAGCTTGCCCATATCACCACCAACTTCCAAATCGGATTCAGGAAGCGATGCCAACAGGATTGCATTCGGTACAGACTTCATAGCTTCAGTCAGCGCCTGTATAAAGGTCATATTACTATCGAAAGTACCACCCTTGTACTGATGATCTGCTTGAAACTGGCGAATAAACGCAACCAGTTCATCAATTAAAATGACACATGGAGCTGCTTTGGTGATGAGTTGAACCAGCACATCTTTTCCGGGCGACACACCATCCTGATCCGCTTGCTCAAGCAACGCATATCCTTCTGCACCCAATAGCTGCCAGGCCAGCTCTCCCCAAAGGGTATTGACCTGGACACTACCGTGCTGCTGAGGCTGACTGGGAGATAGCTTAATGCCATCAATCACTGCGACTCTTGCCGTTGGCATGTGCTGGATACCTGCTTCATCAAGCAGAGGCGGAATGCCCGCCAATTTATCCATAGGCACATTGCGAGAAGCCAGATGATATACGGCCAGCATGGTATGGGTCTTGCCGCCACCAAAAGCTGTTTGCAGCTGAATAACAGGATCACCGCCACCCATGCCGGAAAGACGCTGTGCAACAGAGATGAGCAAGTGACGCATACCTTCTGTAATAAAGGTTCGAGAGAAAAACTGTTCCGCATCCTGATATTCAGGCGTTGCTGTTCCACTGGCCACCTGAGAAATATCCGCAGCGAACTCGGATTCCTTGAATGTTCCTTCCAGCA
>CAYZJL010000233.1:0-3150 GCA_964478615.1 uncultured Zetaproteobacteria bacterium | reverse complement strand
CTGTTTGGCATCCTGTTAATGCCCCTTAAAAAGGCTTAACTTAGTGCCATTCGGTTCAGTCCCCATAAATTATACTCCTCCACCACAAGTGAGGCCGATGAAGCACCATTATCAGCACGCCCCCCCCCTGCGGCAGCATCCACAGTGTCCAACGCTCTTTCAGGCGGATATGTACCACACCTTGTTCATCAGGCGCCGACACTACTACTTCACTGAATATGCCAAGATTACGCAACCGACGCTCCGCCTTCACCCTATAATTATCCTGCCAAATCGAACCGTGGTGAAACGGCAGCTCGCGCATCACCGTGATTGCTGCTGTTCTCTTCAGCCCTTCAATATGGAAACCTTCAACGGTTATAGCCGCGCAGCCCATGCAATAGACAGGAAGACAATACAGAGAAGGGGCTTAGATAATCATTGGAGCATAGTTTTTTTGAAGCAAAACGAGTGCCTAATAGCGTTTAAAAAGATCATCAATCCGGCATTCCGCTCTAATAGACGCGTAAATCTCAGTTTAATGGTTCTCGACACTGAAATATTGATGCGCATGACGCCAAAAGTAGAGCATCGAGATAAATAGCAAAAGTAAGAATGTTGGATCAAATGATGCAGATGAGGTAATCGCGCAACCACCGCCACCAGCCCCTGCTACAGCAACGACTGGTGCTGTATAGCTGGCTATCAACGTATATGCATAACTAGCACTGGCTGGTGGTGTATCCAGGACAGTAACATAATAGCCTGTAGAGGTTGGCAGAGGCACAGTAATCGTTTCAGAACCCGTACCCCCGACTGAAACTAACGTGCCTGTATCTACCCCACCATTAAAATAGCTCTGATAATCAAACTTTGCAGGAGCCGAAGGGTTCACCAGCAGATCGAGATCCTGGGCTGATGTCGTGGCAAAACTGAGATTTGTCGCCCCTGCTGGTACATCAATATGAAATACCTGCACATCATCATAACCATCACGCATCAAGGTGCCGTTGAAAATCACTCCATGTTGCAAGGTGCCCAGGCCAATCTGGTAATACCGGCTAACCACATAACCACCGGCAGCAGCAATATCCAAACGCACTTGATATACCTGATAGCCGGTTGCATTAGCTGCAACCTGTAGCTGAAAAGGCGTAACAGGAGCCGCAAATGCGGAGGTGGCCAGATCAGGATAGCTCGCATTGGCACGGGTAACCGTTAAATTGGCAGAAAGTGATACCAGCGTTGCCGAAACAGCCGTAGCCGCTTGCCAGACATTTTCCAGCTCCACACTCAAATCAATCGTCTCACCTGCATCAGGCCAACCATTGCCACCATCGACCCAGGAAGCTGAACGAATCATGATGACCGGTTGAACTGCAACAGTCAGTGCATTGGCAGCATTGGCTCTACCACCACTGCTTAAACGCCCTCGCATCGTAGCTTGTGGGTCAACACTGGCAAGCAAACGTCCTTTCATCTCCTGGTACGTGATGGCCGGATTGTTTGCTTTCATTAAAGCGGCAATGCCTACCACATAGGGAGAGGAAAAAGAGCTTCCAGTCATATATTTATATGGTGTCCCTAAAACCGAAGAACCAGTGGTATAGATTGACTCTCCGGGAGCAGTAACATCTACAGATATCGGACCATAATGTGACCATTCACTCAATGAATCAATTGGACTACTTGCAGCCACAGATAAAATATTGGGATTCAATAAACCAGAGGGGTAATCAGGTACAAAGTCGTTATTGTTATTATCGTTTCCTGCAGCTACCACCAGTAGAATACCTGCATTTTGCAACAACTGCACTCCACCCGATTCAGCCGCCGAAAATTGTGGCCCACCCCAGCTGACATTGACAATATGCGCCCCGTTATCAATAGCATATTGCATAGCGGCCAGTTCTGAAGCGACATCAAAACCAAATTTCAATGGCATAATCGATACAGCCCAGCTTACACCGGTAATACCCACGCCATTATTACCAACAGCTCCTATGCAGCCAGCCACACTACTGCCATGGCCCTCTTGAGTGCCAATATCAGCACTGGGGTCATTATCACCGTTCAAAAAATCCCAACCATTCACATCATCAATATAGCCATTGCCATCATCATCCATGCCGTTATTGGCGATCTCTCCCGTATTGATCCAAATATTGGCGGCCAGATCTGGGTGGTTGATATCAACAGAGTCATCAATCACAGCCACAACCACATTGGCACTACCGGTTGTGGTGTTCCATGCTGTAAGTAAATTCATATCGGCATTCGGCGTACCAACCACAGCTCCGGCTGTATCATTGATGATTTGCCCCGTGTTGTGCAATGCCCATTGTTGAGCAAAGCGCGGGTCATTGGGTAGAAGGCGGGAGTAACGACGGTAATTGGGCTCTACAAATTCAATGTTGGGATCAGTCTGCAACTGCCTTACAGCAGCTTCTACACTCAATGTTGGAGGTAACGTCCACTGCTCAACTGCAAATTTTGAAAACTGCTGTTTCACCGTCGCTTTCATTCGGTTCATTTGTACACTACGGATGCCGACACTGCTACCCGATTTATATTTCACTAACAGTTCATTGGGCATGTAATTAGCACTGCTCGTTACCGCTTTCGATTTCACAGATTCAGAAGCAGCGACATACATTGGCATGAGCATCAGCAACACACATATCATCCCCTTGAGCCCTGCCATCTTTAAAACCTTCTCATTCATCGCAATCTTCTCTTGTAGTTAAAGCCAACAGATTCCACGCCTCTCAAGTGCTGGTATTTCATCATTTCATCCTCTGTCCTGATCCCTTGAGATAGTTGCACCTGATACAAGCGCTGTTTTGAAACACCCCGAATAATAGAGCCACCTAATCTTGTAATGCGCGCTTTTGCTTGTTGCTCAGTCACTCCGGGAGTAAACACCACCAATAACTGACCATGCACATAAGCCTGTGAATCCTCTGTATGGATCTGTTTTTGAAGCACGACTTCATTCACAGCATAACTATTCTCTTGTATACCACATGAGGCCAGAAGTAATAACAACATCCATTTTAACATCCATTCACTCCCGCTCATCACTTAACAGACTACTGCTATGCACACTTCCTAAATCTAGGAGTCTGTCGGACTTAGGGTGATTGTAGCGAGCAGGTGGGGAAACGAGTC
>CAYZJL010000232.1:0-3151 GCA_964478615.1 uncultured Zetaproteobacteria bacterium | reverse complement strand
TGGTATTATCTATTTAACGTTCCAGGATATTGCTCCGATGTCGACGATGAAAAATCACTGGAGCCCTGCACTAGGCGCATCACTGGGTTTTCTTGTCGGCATGATTGGACAAAAGATTGTAGGTTGACTGAAAGGAGCCATGTTGGAAGGTAATCGTAGATTGCTGGATTTTTTATTCGAGTGTTAGATAGTTGGGTTTTATGAAGGAGTTATAATGAATGCGATAAAAGTAGGCGCTGCCGCCATTTTAATGATTTGTATTGGATTGTTTGTAGCCAAGGTCAATGCGGGCGATGCCACCGAAGTGGTGATGCATAAATCACCAAACTGTGAATGTTGCTCGGAATGGGGCGATCATTTGAAGGAAAACGGGTTTACGGTCGTTGAAAAGACGCATGACAATATGGCAGAGATTAAAAGAACGCTTGGCATGCCTGAGAAACTGGCATCGTGTCATACCGGTGTGATTGGTGGTTATCTGATTGAAGGGCATGTGCCTGCTGCTGATGTGCAGCGTTTGTTGAAAGAGCAGCCTGATATCATTGGTCTGACAGCGCCGGGTATGCCGATGAAATCACCGGGTATGCAGAAGAAAGGTCAGGAACCTAAAGGTTATGATGTGCTGGCATTGACCAAAGATGGCACAACCTATGTGTTTTCTCACTATTGATCGCAACGTATAAGATGGCGGCATGAAACACAGGTTCGATTTATGAACGACCAGCAGGTCATTCGTCTATCGGTCAGTGATATGCGCTGCGCTGGCTGTATCGGCAAGGTTGAAGCAGCCATTGATGCCGTTGATGGTGTGGCGCAGGCTAGTGTTAGTCTTGCTGATCATACCGCCATTATTATTGCCGATGCGGAGCATTCCACACAACTGGATGAGCTTAGCGATGCATTGATAGCAGCTATCGCTACTACAGGCAGGGATGCACAACGCCTGTCTGCATCTGATAATCTGAACACCCAGCTCGAATCTACCCACGAGCAAGCTTCGCAGAGCAGCAAACGACTGTTGCAGGTGCTGGTCGCAGGTGTAGCTGGTTTCGGGCTGATGGCAGCCAATATGGCGGGCCTGTTACCTGCAATTTCAGCGGATCATACAGGCTTCTGGCTTCTCATCGCGCTGCTCACGGCGATGATCATGCTGGGCACGGGTTTTGATTATTATCGGGGCATGTTGCGTGGTTTTAAATATCGCAGTGGCAGCATGGATACACTCATTGGTCTGGGCACAGCATCCGCCTGGTGTTATTCAACCGTGTTGGTGATCAACCCGAATCTGATCGTTGAGGCCGCCCGCCACACCTATTTTGAAGCGGCTCTGATTATCCTGGCCCTGATCAATCTCGGTCAATGGTTGGAAGCGCGCGCCAAAGGCAAAACCGGTGAAGCGATTCGTCTGCTTTGTGGTCTACAGGTGATGAATGCGCGCCTGGTTAGAGATACCGGTGATTCAACTATCGAAATAGATATTCCAATTTCGCAGGTGCGGGTAGGTGATATTCTGCGTGTTCGTCCAGGTGAAAAAGTGCCTGTCGATGGGGCTGTTACAGAAGGCCAAAGCGCGCTTGATGAAGCCATTATTTCAGGTGAATCAATGCCTAGTTTTAAGAGTGTGGGTGATTCGGTCATTGGTGGCACCATCAACACTACAGGCACGCTGTTAATTCAGGCTGAACAGGTGGGCCATGATACCGTGCTGGCCCATATCATTGATACCGTACGCATCGCTCAGGCCAGCAAACCGGCCATTGCCAAACTGGCTGATCGTGTGGCCAGCATCTTTGTCAGTGCGATTATCTGCATTGCGCTGTTGACGTTTTCTATCTGGTGGTTCTTCGGGCCTGAACCTTCATCTGTCTACGCCTTTACCACCATGATGAGTGTGCTGCTGATTGCCTGCCCGTGTGCGCTGGGTCTGGCCACCCCGATCTCGATTATGGTGGGTACTGGGCGTGGAGCGACGGCAGGCATTCTGATTAAAAACGCTGAGGTGTTGGAGGTGCTGGAGAAGGTGACCACTGTAGTGGTGGATAAAACAGGCACGCTGACTGAAGGCAAACCAACGCTGAGTACATTGCAATTTATTGGCGGCCAGTCTGAAAACAAGCGGTCTGAAAACGACCTGTTATCGCTGGCTGCAAGCCTGGAACAGGGTAGTGAACATCCGTTGGCAGAAGCAGTGCTGCAGGCCGCCAAAGAGCGCGACGTGACTTTGGTCGCTGTGGACGATTTTTCTGCGCTGCCAGGCGAAGGTATTCAAGGCAGAGTAGATCAACAAACGATCTTGCTAGGTAATGCACAATTGATGAACGATGCAGGTATTGATGTAGCCGATCATGCTGTGCTGGTTGAACAGCATCAGCAGGGTGGCGAAACGGTCATATATTTAGCCGTGAATGGGGATCTTATCGGTTGGATTGGTGTGTCCGACCCGATCAAGATCTCAACAGCGGCAGCTATCAAAGCTTTGCATGACGAAGGCATTGAAGTGGTGATGCTGACTGGCGACAATCGTCATACCGCGCAGGCCGTTGCGGTTAAACTTGGCATCAAACATTTTGAAGCAGAACTGTTGCCCGAGCAAAAGGCCGCAGTAATCAAACAACTACAGGATGGGGGCAAGATCGTTGCCATGGCCGGAGATGGTATCAACGATGCCCCTGCATTAGCACAAGCCCATGTTGGTATTGCCATGGGCACAGGCACCGATGTAGCGATGGAGTCAGCCGGTCTTACCCTGATCAAAGGTGATTTGAATGGCATTGCACGCGCTCGTCGCTTATCCCGATCCACCATGAAAAATATTCGTCAGAACCTGTTTTTTGCCTTCGTCTATAACTCCGCTGGAGTTCCCATTGCTGCTGGTATTCTATATCCCTTCTTTGGTCTGCTTTTGTCACCCATCATCGCAGCAGCCGCGATGAGTTGCAGTTCGATATCAGTCATTACCAATGCGCTAAGATTACGCTCAGCTAAATTGTGATTTAGAGGAATTATTTGAAAAAAGAGCCTGCCGCACAGTACATTTCGGCATAGTCCGACAGACTCCTGGCCTGCATTATTTATAATTATCGTGATCTAATTATGCCTAGGAGTCTGTCGGACTTATGAGAAATCTACTGCGCGGCAGGGATAACGGCCA
>CAYZJL010000231.1:0-3171 GCA_964478615.1 uncultured Zetaproteobacteria bacterium | reverse complement strand
ATCTTTCACATCATCCAATTTGAATGGTTTGATGATAGCCCGAATCATTTTCATATCTATCCCCCCGTTGCTTTCCATGAACGATAGCGGAAAAACAGAAACAAGCAAAAAAACAGATCAGTCTATGTCCGACAGGGTCCAAGCCCGGACTACACAGCATCCAGCACCAAAAAATTGAGAGCGGACTTGTCCGCTCTCAATTCATCTGTAAAAGACATCATATTCCTACTACCGGGTGGAAATATTTTTTTGTCCCTTACAATTTATGATAAACACCCTGAATAATATCAAAGCATTCACTTATACGTTATTCCTATCAGTTCCTGCCCTTTGTAAATTCAGGATAAGCCTCCAGACCACATTCGCCCACATCCAGACCTTCGTACTCCTCTTCTTCTGATACACGAATACCGAAGATCGACTTGATCACCATCCAAGTAATGAAGCTGGTTGCAAACACCCAGGCAAAGATAATTCCAATACCCATCAACTGGGCGGAGAGATGCGCATCCGGGTTAGATAGACATACTGCCAACAAGCCCCAGATACCAACCACACCATGCACGGAGATCGCGCCGACCGGATCATCAATTTTAAGCTTGTTATCAAGCATGACAATCGAAGCGACTACAATAACACCACCAATCATACCAATCAGCGTAGCCAATTCAGGGCTTGGCGTTAAAGGTTCCGCAGTAATGGAAACCAATCCAGCCAATGCACCATTCAAGGCCATGGTCAAATCTGCCTTACCAAACCACAAACGCGCAAAGATCAAGCCTGCAACACAACCACCAGCAGCAGCCATATTGGTATTCACAAACACCATCGCAACCGCATTGGCTTCTGCTACATCAGACACTTTCAGCTCTGAACCGCCATTAAATCCGAACCAACCCAACCAGAGGATGAATGTACCCAGTGTCGCCAAAGGCAAATTCGCACCTGTAATCGCATTGACTGAACCATCTTTGCCATACTTACCTTTACGTGCACCAAGTAGAATCACACCTGCAAGCGCTGCCGCAGCTCCAGCCATATGCACTACACCGGAACCAGCAAAATCAAGGAAGCCAGCAGCATCAAGGAAGCCACCGCCCCATTTCCACATACCTTGCAGTGGATAAATAAAGCCCGTAAACACAACAGCAAAGGCAAAGAATGCCCACAGTTTCATACGTTCAGCCACAGCACCCGATACAATCGACATGGCAGTTGCCACAAACACTACCTGGAAGAAGAAATCTGATAGATTAGAGTAATATGGAGCATCTTCACCACCCGCCAGCACAGCATCAGCAGCATTATCGCCACCCAAACCAAAACTTAGCACATCTGGCAAAAATCCACTGGCTGAATCACCGTACATAATGTTGTAACCGACGAGCATGTACATAATACATGCAATAGAATAGAGCACAATATTCTTAGTCAGAATCTCAGCCGTATTTTTGGAGCGAACAAGGCCAGCTTCCAGCATGGAGAAGCCAGCTGCCATCCACATCACGAATGCCCCCATCACCAAAAAATAAAAGGTGTCGAGTGCATATTTTGTTTGCAGGATATCTCCTGATAACTGTTCCATTATATAGTATCCCCCTTAATTCAATGCATCCGCATCGGTTTCACCGGTGCGAATACGAATCACTTGCTCAACGTCAGTAACAAAAATCTTTCCATCACCAACCTTGCCTGAGCGGGCAGCTGATATGATTGCTTCTACTGCTCCCTCAACCTGGTCAGATGTCACTACCAGCGTAATTTCAGTCTTTGGCACGAAATCAACATTGTATTCCGCTCCACGGTAGAGCTCGGTATGGCCTTTCTGACGACCATGGCCGCGTACTTCCGTTACTGTCAAACCGCAGATACCGACTTCAATCAATTTATCTTTTACATCATCCAGCTTAAACGGCTTGATAATGGCACGAATCATTTTCATACATCCATCTCCTTCATATTTTATCTATTTCAACACTCAACTGATGGAAAGTAAGAGGGCGGATGCTGCCGCCCCCTCCTTTCACTTCTAATCAGGGAGATTAGAAACCGTAAGTCATTTCGAATGCGTAAGAATTCTCTTTGGTAATGGCCGTCATATCTTTAAAACGACGTGCTTCAAATAGCGCTCCCAGCCCATCACCCAAAGCAAAGGTCACAGCCCCTGTAACAGCGGTCTGTTTACCTGCAACACTTGCATCTGCATTAAACATTCCATAACGCAGCGTTGCGCCCACCATATCGGTAAAATCATAATGACTCATGACGAACCAACCTGTGGATTTTGCAGCAAGAGCAGTCCAGTTTTTTGTTTTATTGAATTCAGCACCAATCAGTAGGTTATCAACCAGTTCGAGCGTTGCATCCACATCAAAGATAGTAAAATTACTGGCCTGAACTACGCCTGCGTTATTATCACCACGCACCATAGAGAAGCCGATATTCACGCCTTCCATCGGAGTGACTCCCAAACGGCCACCATATGTGCCCGTAACACCTCTACCTGTGTCATTGGCGCCATTGAAATCCGTACCATTGGCAATATATGCAACTGCATCTAGCATGCCATCCGCAAAACTAGCCGCCACCGATGCACCAACCAGGTTAGTAGGTAAACCCTGGTCAAACACTAAGGCATGTGAATACTGATACATATCCGGAGCATCCAGCAGCTCCCAGCCAATTGGGGCATTGAATTTACCAAAGGTAAATGTAGCCACATCCGGCAACTCATAATAGACATAACCCTGCTCAATCAACTGATCAGAAGTCATCGTAGCATTGGTAGATGGCGTTACCTGCAAATCAAAACGCATGCCCACATTGCCAGAAGAGTATTCCACATCCAATTCAATCTGATCCAGGGTAATGCCGCCTTTTGTACCCGGAGCATTTGTCTTGAAAAAAGCTGAATCCACAAAACCGCTAATTTGCAGGTTATCAAGTTTATCTTTAATACTATCTGCCTGAGCAATAGCTGGAGCAGCCAGTATTCCCAAACCCATAAGAGCAGTAACAGCTCTGTTTTTCATTTTCATATCGTTCTCCCTGTATAGAGTAAAAGCCCACATCGCCCATTCACAGGTATATAGCACAACATGCGCCAAGCTGCCTATAATACACATCTCCAACCACACGATACTAAGGCTAATATCGAATACCGTCTACTAA
>CAYZJL010000230.1:0-3193 GCA_964478615.1 uncultured Zetaproteobacteria bacterium | reverse complement strand
CCACATAGAAACAAGCATCGGGCTGAAAAGGCTTAACTTAGTGCCATTCGGGACTCAGGGTACAAGTGCAACAGCGATTGAGGTTAAATTGCTGTCATGCATATAAGTAACTGTGCCTAACGGTGCCTGGCTTGACTTCAAGCTGGCAATCCTGCCTTTGTATTCCGGGCATCCATGCCCTTCACCCCTACGGGGCCGCCGCGCTGCGGCGTTCAAATCGACTATCCTGTCGATTTGTGTCCCATGTCACATCGTTGACACATCAGGCCGTTATCATTTTCACACTGTCAGCAGCAGTAAAAATCATTCTTAAACAATGATTTCTATACAAAAGGGCGGAGCGTGCAAACTCCGCCCTTTTTTCTTTTAAGTTTTTAACCACCCGCCAGCTTTGCCTTGATTCCTTCTTTCTCTAGCAGTAAAACCAGATTTTCACGATGATCACCCTGAATTTCCAACATGCCATCTTTGACTGCTCCACCTGTGCCAAGTTTCCCCTTGAGTTTTTTCAGCAGTATCTTTAAATCTTTTTCTTGCAAAGAGAGGCCATCAACAACGCAAACCATTTTACCACCACGCCCCTTCGACTCACGGCGAATACGCACACCCTGTTTATTCGGGTTTTTAATCACAGGTGCAGTGCTGCCCCCTTGCTTACGCTTCTTCTTTCCCTTACCCATATCCAAGGTTTTTCCCACCTGCCCTTGCTCTGTGGAATAAACCAATCGTCTATCGTCAGCCATCATCATCTCCCTTAACCATCATACGCACAAATGCCGTGAAAGCAGCGCAACTATAAGTTTCATCTGATATTCAGGAAAGAGTGTCATTATTTTCCAACCTCAGCGTCTAAACAGTTTGACTGGAGGAAGCGTGAAACAGACGAAGCTTTTAAGGCCTATAAAAAGACTATTTTATGGATGGATGGTAATCATCATGACAACGAACCCTGCAATTGCGACTGATGTGGACACAGCGACGTTTGCGGCCGGCTGTTTCTGGTGCATGGAACATCCATTTGATGCAATCGATGGGGTAATATCAACTACATCCGGTTACATCGGCGGACACCAGGATCAACCGACATATCAGCAGGTATCATCCGGCAGCACTGGTCATACTGAAGCCGTTCAGATCGTATTTGATAGCTCGAAAGTCAGCTACGACCAGCTTTTAGAAATCTATTGGCGCAATTCTGACCCCACCACCGCCAACCGTCAGTTCTGCGATATCGGCTCACAATATCGACCGGCCATCTTCTATCACAATCAAGAGCAGCAACGTCTAGCTGAGGCTTCAAAAAAGCACATCCAACAACATAAATCCTTCCCCCAGGAGATCATTACAGAGATCACTGCAACAAGCACCTTCTGGCCAGCTGAAGCGTATCATCAGGATTATTATCTCAAGAATCCGATACGATATAAGTTTTACCGTTATAATTGCGGTCGCGACCAGCACCTTGAACAACTGTGGGGAACGAAACAATGAAACGCAGAACATTTCTTCAGGCCGCAGTAGCCAGCGCCGCACTTTTAAGCCTGCCGCGCTTACTGCATAGCCAAACACCAAGGACGACAGCCATGAGTGACACAAACATCGAAAAAATAGAGAAGAGTGATAACGAGTGGCGCAACATACTCAGCTCTGAGCAATACCATGTCTTGCGCAATGAAGGCACTGAACGCCCCTTCACAAGTGATTTGAACAAACAGTATGATAAAGGGATCTATCTGTGCGCCGGCTGCGCTTTGCCCCTGTTCGATTCAGATAGCAAGTTTGATAGTGGCACTGGCTGGCCCAGCTTTTTTAAACCCATTGAAGGGCACACCGAAATTAAACGCGATTTTAAAATGATTCTTCCACGCTCTGAATATCATTGTATGCGCTGTGGCGGTCATCAGGGCCATGTGTTCAATGATGGCCCCGAACCAACCGGCCAACGCTGGTGCAATAATGGTGTAGCGCTGGAGTTTATTCCGGCATAAGCGCATGTTTTCAAAAAACAGATCACTATTTTCCAGCTTCTCTGAGTAGAGAGAAAATGTCAGACTCTTGCCCATGACCAAGCAGATACCAGAATCACATAGTTACCACGTCAATCTCGGCTCGCGTTCGTATGATATTCATATTGAACCGGGCTGCCTGGAGAGCATCGGTTCTGCGATGACAGAGCTGTTTTCTTCGCCCACTCGCTGCATGATCATTAGTAATGTCACCATTGCACCGCTATATCTGCAAACGGTTAGAGATTCACTTGAATCTGCGGGCTGGCACGTCTCCGAATGCATACTGCCTGATGGCGAACGCTACAAAACCATGCAAAGCTTTGAGATGATCATGGATGCCTTGATGGATGCCAAACTCTCGCGCAATGAGCCAATGATTGCGCTTGGCGGCGGTGTCGTTGGTGATATGAGCGGCTTTGCGGCTTCCTGTTATCGCCGTGGTATTCCTTTCATTCAGGTGCCGACAACGGTCTTGGCTCAGGTTGACTCCAGTGTTGGTGGCAAAACGGCGATCAACCATCCACATGGCAAGAATATGATTGGTGCGTTTTATCAGCCCAAATTGGTATGGATTGATCCGTTGGTATTGAACACACTGGATATTCGCGAGGTACGTGCAGGCATTGCCGAAGCAATCAAATACGGCCTTATTCGTGATGCGGCCCTGTTTGAGTGGATGCAGACAAACCTTGAAGGCGCTCTAAATCTGGATACTGACGTACTCTCAAGCATAATTCATACATCGTGCCGCCATAAAGCCGAAGTGGTCATGGCCGATGAAACAGAGCAGGGCATGCGCGCACTGCTCAATCTGGGACACACATTTGGCCATGCCATCGAATCGATGACCCATTATAACACCTATCTGCATGGTGAAGCGGTGGCTATCGGCACACTCATGGCCGCGCGTCTGTCCGAACAACTGGCCCATGCCCCGGCAGGTACAGAAGATCGTATTCGCGCATGTTATGAGGCAGCTGATCTGCCCACATCAATTCCATCCTTTACAGCCAATGCATGGCTCGATGCCATGGGCCATGACAAGAAAAACATCGGCAGTCGCATTCGTTATATTTTATTGCACGCAATTGGTGATGCATTCCTGGCAGAAGATGTCGCACCGGATGCCATCAGAACACTGGTTGATTCATATGCCGCATGATTACGTTCACATCAAACGTCGC
>CAYZJL010000229.1:0-3194 GCA_964478615.1 uncultured Zetaproteobacteria bacterium | reverse complement strand
CCACCTTGCCAACAGCCATACCGGCATGTCCCAGAATAACAGCAAGCAGGTTATTCATAGTTGGCTACATTAGTCATACAACTACAACAAGGGCTATAACAAAGTTCCTTTTGTTTCAGGCCGAATTATTTTGTATTCCATTGCATGATAACCTCGTTGACGTTTATCCCACATGCGTGAAAGCTGAGGGTGATCACTCTCAACATAATCATAAATTCGAACATCCCGTTTATCAGCGTGATCCCTATGCAGACGACCAACATACTGCTGCAATGTCCCTTTCCATGAAATTGGCATGGCCAATACAAGGGTATCGAGAGGAGGATGGTCAAAACCTTCTCCAATCAATCGACCTGTCGCCAATAACACATGCGGCGTAGAGCCTTCCAGTGATTTAAGTTCCGCAAAGATAGAGGCTCGTTGCTTCTTTGATAATCGCCCATGCAGAACAAAGCAGTGCTCAACATCATCTCCAAGCCCTTCGCGCAAGAGAGCAAGATGACCTGTGCGCTCTGTCAAAACCAAAATTTTCCGACCTTCCCGGTAGGCACTAAGTATATCCTTGGAAATTTTCCTGTTCCGTTTCTCATCAGTAGTCAAAATCCGAAACGTTGTCTGGATAGGAGAATCCAGAGGTATTTCAGGTACTGGAAGGTATTGAGGCCACACCTCCAATTGCGTTGGCGCCACTTCAGACTTGGCAGCAGCATGTCGCACCGGCCCACATTGCATGTGAATAATAGGTTGATGACCATCTCTCCTGATTGGAGTAGCTGTCAAACCAAGAACATAACGGGCTTTGCTTTGTTTGAGCACTGTCTCGAAAGAAAAAGCAGAGATATGGTGACATTCATCAACGATTATCTGGCCATACCCATCCAATAGTTCGGAGAGGTTTTCCATGCGAATAAGTGATTGCATGACAGCAATATCAACTTTTCCTGAGAGCTTCTTTTTGCCTCCGCCAATCACCCCCAGCCCGCCCTTGGGCAAGTCTAGAAAGCCGGTCAATCGCTCCTGCCATTGCCTGAGCAACTCAGCACGATGCACCAGAACCAGCGTGCTGACTTTGCGGCGAGCAATCATTGCTGCGGCAATGACTGTTTTCCCGAATGCCGTGGGAGCAGAAAGAACCCCGGCTTCGTGCTTAAACAACGCTCTTACTGCCGCTTTCTGATCCTTCCGCAATTCACCCATGAACTTGGCGATAATTTTACCGCCTGAAACTCGCTCATCCTGAATATCAGGGGTGATACTGTTTTTCTCCAGCAATGACCGCACATCATCAAGGCAGCCTCTTGGCAACCCTATATATTGCGAAAAGTTTTCAGCACAGCCGATAATACGGGGTTTATTCCACACGGGCATGCGCATGGCCTGTGCCTTATAAAACTCAGGATTCTGAAAGGCAGCCAATCGAATCAGGCGATTACTCAAGGGTTGTGGCAAATCCGCTTTGGCAATAAATATCTGATTGGCCAACACAAGTGTCATGGATTCAG
The DNA here is from genome assembly GCA_964478615.1 of uncultured Zetaproteobacteria bacterium. Classification (GTDB taxonomy): domain Bacteria; phylum Pseudomonadota; class Zetaproteobacteria; order Mariprofundales; family Mariprofundaceae; genus Mariprofundus. Next base: position 1,692 of record CAYZJL010000229.1, on the reverse strand, counting down.
GAAAATCACAGGATATGGCACAGGGACTGGAAGACGAACGCTGCCATGGTTTTTTGTCGTCACCTTCCACATCAAGATCAAAAGCAACGTCGAGTGGGTGCCTGCCACCACTACTATGCGATATAGCCTTTTCCAGTTCGGGTCTGGTCATAGGCTGAATCGATGCCAGAAAACTCCATTGATCCGAATACGGTTTAAACTGATCATCTACAAACACACTACACCCATGTTCTCGGGGTAACTTTTGTAAGGGAAGCGCAATCAGGTTCCCAAAGCCACCCTTTGGCATGGTGTCTTGATTGGGAAATAGTCTGTCATAGCTGGCCAGAGACAATTGTCGCGTACGTTCGCATGTATGGCTTATCAATGCACCTCCAAGAAGACGCGCTTCGCGGGCAGGTACAGGTGCTGCAAAAAACATCCAGATGTGCGCCCCATTGCCTGAACGTGAGATTTCAAGTGCTGCCGGAATGGCCAGCTCGCGGCATGATTGCATGAAGGCACCGGCATCTTTGCGCCACTCCTGTTTATCAAAATCTACGGCGAGAAAGAAGCACTGATCATCAGTCAATAAAGGATAGGCACCAATGGTCTGTTTACCGGATAGATGATTAAAAATCACTTCATCGGTAACAGGCAAGAGCAACCGTTTACTACATTCGCCACATTTTACCCGTGGTTTGTGGCATAGCCCCGGTTTCCACTCATTACCACATGCAGGAGAATATCCTGATTTTCCCTTGGCAGACTCCCACCGTTGCGGGTATACATCATCTCTACCTCGAAACAGGCGTCTGAACAGGGTAATTTTGTCCTTGATCGAAAGTTCGCATGCAGGAAGGTTAACAAAAGCTGTTGACTGCTGCTTGGCTTCAACCTTTTCTTCCCATGCAATATGATGTTGATTAAGCAAAGCTTTCAGGCGCTTATTTTCATTCCGCAGGCTTTGTAATTCATACTGGAGTTCATTGCCCAATTTCGTCAAACCTGTATTGCTCCATCAGCGAATCCATTATATCCTGGATTTATTATCGCTTACCCCGATTGAATCGGAACCGACCCTGACTGGCTTGCCATTCTTCCAAATGACTGCGTACTGACCCAAACGACGTTTTTTCTCAAGCGCATGAGCCACTGCCGTTTTCAGCGTATCAAGCATCACCTGGCTCTCCCTGGAAGGTTCAGCCTTTATTGAGTTGCTCATCTGTTCGTCTCCTTTAATAGCCGTTGGTACAGTGTTTCGTGCACAATCTTGCGGTTTTCTCCGTACTGTTCAAATAGCAGAACAGGTTCGCCACCGTCGTTCATAAAGCAAATGCAATGATTTACAGCATGACAGAACAGGTCAAACAGGTTGTTTAGACTGCGTGGAAACCGTCTTTCAATATCACGAACCGGAATATTATGCCCTCCATGGGCTACCCGTTCTGCCACGCGAAGCCTGGACATTTCCACACTGGGCAACGCTAGATAGACCAGTTCCACCCGCCAGCCCTCGTTACACAGTCGCTTGATCAATCGCAAATAACTGCGCCCCGAAAGCGTGGTCTCAAAAGCGAAATCCTCTTTTGCCGCAATATGCGCTTCGATCTCGGATAGAAAAATCCGGCTGGCCGCGACCAATTCCCGCTCCGGGGCAAGCGGCGACAAGCCTGCGGCAATCAGGTCTGCATTCACAAAGTTTGTACACCC
>CAYZJL010000228.1:0-3208 GCA_964478615.1 uncultured Zetaproteobacteria bacterium | reverse complement strand
TACCGATGACCGGATCGAGCTTGCCCGCCCGCGCCAAGGCAACCAGATCGCTGCCATATTTTTTTAACGCTTCATATTGCGATTCAGGCGCATCTGTCGTCACCCGTTGATTGCCTCGCACCCTGATCAGCGCTTCAAGAAAAGATTCTCGCGTAATACCTTGTGCTTTGAATATTTTACCGGCATCGCTGCCGTCTTTCTCATCAATACATGCCAGCAACACATGTTCAACTGATATGAAGTCATCCTGCATACGCTCTGCTTCTTCAGCAGCCTTCGCCAACAAGGTTTGTAAACGCTGGGTGATATATATTTTATCTATCTCAAAGCTCTGACCACTAAGCTTCGGACGTCTGGACAGGCATTGCTGAACCTTGGATGTGAACACGTTGATATCATTGCCTGCCTGCTCAAGCAGTCGCGGCGCAAGACCATCCTTCTGGGCCAACAGCTCTGCCAACAGATGCTCTCCGTCGACTTGCTGATGCGATAATCGTGCTGCCAATGTCTGACTGGCAGCCATAGCTTCATTTAATTTTTGGGTCATCCGGCTCAAGTCCATTTCAGTTCTCCATACTCAAGCATATGGGGATCAGAGATCAGGAATCCAAGCGCACATCTAAATCAACACCTGTAATACCCAGACGCGCAACTTCAGATAATAGCCTGTTTCTAGAGTATGGTTTTTTCATAAAGCCAGCCAAACCATGCTGCCTCAGACGTGCAACCGCATCTGTATCCAGAAAACCACTGCTTAACATGATCGTTGCATCAGGGTTAATAGCCCGAATAGCATGAAATGCCTGCTCTCCATCCATGTTCGGCATCGTCAGATCCATCAATACCAAAGCAATTTCGCTGGCATGCTGGCGAAACACATTCACACCCTGTTCACCATCATTGGCAGTAAATACGCGAATCCCCTCCCGCTCAAGCAAACGTTTCGCAACCTCTCGAACAGTAGTCTCATCATCCACCAATAGTACTGCACCATGCACATCAGAATGGATACTCACCTCCATAGTTTGCAGCTCAGGCTCTGGCTTATCGGCAGCCAATAGCGGAAGAAAGACTGTGAAGCTGGAACCCTTGCCCGGTTCACTATGCAATGCCAACGTACCCCCGTGACTGCGTACGATTCCCAACAGTGCCGACAAACCCAACCCACTACCCGTCTCTTTGGTTGTAAAAAAAGGATCGAAAATACGTAATTTCGTATCCTCATCCATGCCGCAGCCGGAATCCTTCACCTCTACAAAAGCATACATACCCGGCTCAAGATCATTGGCCATATACATACTGGAAAACTCCAGTGCGGCAAGATGACGCATACCTGTACGCAAATAGATTTCACCAGGAGCCCCTTCCATAGACTCCGAAGCATTGGTCATCAGATTCATCACCAACTGTGTTAACTGATTGCGGTCACCATAAATATCGGGCAAACCATCCATCAGGGTTTGATTCAATGTTATTTTCTTGCCAATCACGGTGCTCAACAATTCAGATACTTCAAGAATAAGATTATTAAAATTCTGATGCCCCATCGTTAAGCGCCCCTGTCCAGAATAGGCCAACATCTGCTTTACCAAATCAGCACCTCGCCGCGCCGATATAAAAATTTTATCCAGATATTCACGCATTTCACCCTGGGCTGATGGTTCGAGCATAGCCAACTCAGCATTGCCCATCACTCCGACCAACATATTATTGAAATCGTGTGCAATACCACCGGCCAAAACGCCAATACTTTCCATCTTCTGAGCCTGCTGCAGTTGCCCCGTCAGCTCCTGACTTTCACGTTCCGCCCTTTTGCGTTCGGCTATATTGCGAACGTTGCCCTCAATACCAGCAAGTTCACCTTCTTTATCAAAAAAATATTGAGCATTCACTTCAGCCCAGACACGTGAGCTATCTTTATGTTTCAGACACACTTCAAAATGCTGCAAATGACCACCACTAAGCTGTAGTGCTGCAGTGAATAGGTCACGCCCACCTTCATCATAATATAGTATATCCAATGGTTTACCGATCAATTCATCCCGCTCATAACCCATTTGCCGTTCACAGGCCAGCGATACCCAAATGACTGTGCCATCAATATCTGCTCGATAATATGCATCCTGCATATGATCCAGAATATCTTTATACTCATGGGTGATTTGATCCAACGTAGCTGTTCGTTTGCGAATCCCCTGACGCAATTGCATATTATAGAGATATAAAAACAGCACCAACAGAAATAACGATGCAAAGATCAGCCAATAACGATAATGCCAAAACATATCGCTAACAGTGCTACCGGGTTGATAAATAAAAGCATCCCAATCAATATTCATCAGCGGATGGCCCAAGGATTCGAATACCATCGCTATGGATTGCCAGCGTTTCAGGTTCGAAAACCCTATCGGTACAACCTGGCTAAACATCAGATCAGAAATTGCTTTGGCTTCATAGGTTAAATGATCAATAGATTTACGCTGACTATCATAGTTCAGTTTGATCAAAGCAATCATCTCGTGCTGATGCCCGATCGCATACTCCCAACCCTTGCTCGATGCACGACGAAAAGCCGCCGCACGTTCCGGATTGGATTCTATTTCCGACTCTGTCGTTAACAGCGTATCACCATAAAAATTAATGCCATAATCACTGGGCCTAAACATCTTAAATGCAACACCCTGCTTTGCCAGTAAAAAGCCTTCATTGCTACTGTAACCCGGAAAAGCATCCGAGCGCTCCTCAATTAGATCATCAATAGCTCCGATAGGAAGGCGCACATAATCAGACTCAGTAAGCCCTGCATGCTGCAACATCGCCTGCACTTCCACCGTCAGGAAGCCCGCCTGCATCATCACGCGTTTACCGCGTAACGCTTCAGGAGAGGTTATCTCCGGGCGCGTGTAAATCACCTGTGGTGAATGTTGGAAAATAGATGCCAGTACAACAATTGGCTTACCTTCAGCACGCGACAGTAGAACACCCGCATCACCCACTGCGTATTGCACATCACCGCTCAACAGTGCCTTCAACGGGTCATGACCCGGCCCACCTTCAAGCAACTGAACCTGCAAACCTTCAGCGGCATAAAATCCTTTCTCAAGGGCCGCATAATAACCTGCAAACTGGAACTGATGTTTCCATTTCAGCTGAAGACGGACGACATCATCCTGATCGACAGCGGCAGCCTGACTGTATAGCGCTGTGG
>CAYZJL010000227.1:0-3274 GCA_964478615.1 uncultured Zetaproteobacteria bacterium | reverse complement strand
AATTTATCATGTTCAAATCTTCAATACATTCCTCTGCTTACAGCCCGTTGGAGCAGGGTGAACTGGATACGATAAACCGCTGGTGGCGTGCTGCCAATTATCTGTCTGTCGGTCAGATTTATCTGCTTGATAATCCTATGTTGGATGCGCCGCTAACTCTCGACCATATTAAACCCCGGTTATTAGGTCACTGGGGTACAACGCCGGGCTTGAACTTTATTTATGTGCATCTGAACAGGGTTATCAAAGCAAGGGATTTAAACATGATTTACATTGCCGGCCCCGGTCACGGTGGCCCGGCCATGGTTGCCAATGCATGGCTCGAAGGCACATACAGTGAGTATTATCCCCATATATCGATGGATAGAACGGGAATGAAACGGCTATTTAAACAATTTTCCTTTCCCGGAGGAATTCCCAGCCATGTTGCACCGGAAACACCCGGCTCCATTCATGAGGGCGGCGAACTAGGCTACGCTTTGTCGCATGCTTTCGGAGCGGTGTTGGATAATCCTGATCTGATTGCGACTTGCGTGGTAGGTGATGGTGAAGCGGAAACAGGCCCGCTGGCTACGGCATGGCATTCCAACAAGTTTCTCAATCCTGCCAGTGATGGCGCTGTGCTGCCAATATTGCATCTCAATGGTTATAAAATTGCCAACCCCACTATTTTGGCGCGCATCCCGAAAGAGGAATTGACCGCATTATTCGTGGGTTATGGTTATACCCCTTACTTTGTAGAAGGTTCTGACCCGGAAATCATGCACCAACGCATGGCATCGGTGTTGGATCAGTGTATGGATGCAATCAAGGATATTCAACACAAAGCGCGTGAGGATGGTGGTCAATCCAGACCCCGCTGGCCGATGATTATTTTGCGGTCGCCAAAAGGATGGACTGGCCCAAAAACAGTCGATGGATTGAAAACAGAAGGCTTTTGGCGTTCGCACCAGGTTCCTTTTTCCAAGATGAAGGGATGCCCTGAGCATGTGGCCTTATTGGAATCATGGATGAAAAGTTATCGGCCGGAAGAACTATTTTCAGCGGATGGCGTATTTAAAGAAGAAATTGCGGCGTTGGCACCACATGGCAAGCGACGTATGAGCGATAATCCGCATGCCAATGGCGGCTTGCTGTTGAAGGATCTCGAACTTCCAGCTATTGAAGATTACGCCATAGAGGTCAATAAACCGGGGACAGTGGATGCAGAAGCGACCCGAGTACTGGGAACATTTTTACGTGATGTGATGAAGCTCAACCGCCAGGAGAAAAACTTTCGGGTTGTGGGTCCAGATGAAACTGCGTCTAACCGTTTGGCGGCATTATTTGAAGAGACAGATCGTCGATGGATGGATAGTACGATTCCCGAAGATGATCATCTTGCTGTGGATGGCCGCGTAATGGAAATTTTATCAGAACATACCTGTCAGGGTTGGCTGGAAGGGTATCTGCTAACGGGTAGGCATGGATTCTTTTCCTGCTATGAAGCTTTTATCCATATTATTGATTCCATGCTAAATCAGCATGCTAAATGGTTGAAAACAACGACCGAGTCGATTCCGTGGCGACGACCGATTGCATCATTAAACTATCTACTCACCTCGCATGTCTGGCGTCAGGACCACAATGGCTTTTCCCATCAGGATCCCGGATTTATTGATTATGTGATCAATAAGAAAGGAGGCATTGTGCGCGTGTATCTGCCGCCTGATGCCAATACATTGCTCTCCGTAGCGCGCCATTGCCTGGCCAGTCGCAATTATATCAATGTCATTGTGGCTGGAAAACAACCTGCACCACAATTTTTAACCATGGATGAAGCCATCAAACACTGTACGCGCGGTATTGGAATCTGGGAGTGGGCGAGCAATGACAAGGGTGCGGATCCCGATGTTATTATGGCTTGCGCCGGAGATGTGCCGACCTTAGAGGTGCTGGCGGCTGTCACTATTCTGTGCCAACAGATACCGGAGGTGAAAGTTCGCGTCATCAATGTGGTGGATTTGATGCGGCTACAGACCAAATTGGAACATCCTCATGGACTTTCAGACACAGATTACGATCTCCTGTTTCCAGTCGGAACGCCCGTGATCTTTGCTTACCACGGCTATCCATGGTTGATTCATCGCCTTACCTACCGTCGCCATAATCATGATAGTATTCATGTGCGTGGTTACAAGGAGGAGGGAACAACGACCACACCGTTTGATATGGTGGTACGCAACGACCTTGATCGGTTTCAGTTGGTATGTGATGTAATGAAGCATCTGCCGCAATACTCGCATCGAGCGGCATATATCCAACAGCATATGCAAGATAAGCGCGTGGAGCATCGCCAATATATCGAGCAATATGGTGAAGATATGCCGGAAATCCAGGATTGGCGTTGGCATGAATGAAGCTTTTATTGGCTCCAAATATCATAGGAGATAAACATGCAAATAAAGCTTAAATACATCGACAAAGTGTGTCCGGAAAGTGAAATATGGGAGCGCTATCTTGCGTTGGAAGATGCCGATATTCTGGAATTGGGTTGCGGCGCAGCTGAGTTAACCCGTCAGGTTGCCATCAGCGCTACGGGCTGCCGGATCACAGCGCTGGAAGTTGATATGATTCAACATGATAAAAACCTGCAAGCTAAAAAGAATCAGTCCACAGACCTGGCTAATGTGCGATTTATAGCGGGTGGTGCTGAAGCTATCCCCCTACATGATGCAAGTTTTGATATCGTCTTGATGTTCAAGTCCCTGCATCATGTACCCATAGATGAAATGGATAGAGCACTGGATGAAATTCATCGTGTGCTTAAACCCGGTGGTCTAGCCTATATCTCCGAACCGATTTTTGCTGGTGATTTCAATGAGATACTGCGTTTGTTTCATGATGAAGAAGAGGTGCGCAAAGCTGCCTTTGAGGCGGTTAAGCGCGCGGTAGAGGATGGCCGCTTCGCACTTGTTGATGAAGTATTCTTTTCCAGCCACATGCACTTTGCTGACTTTACAGAATTTGAACATAAGGTGATCGGTGTAAGCCATACATTCCATAAGTTATCGGATGCTGTACGTGAACCGGTTAGACAGGCTTTTAATATGGCAGTCAATGGTGATGGTGCACATTTTCTCATGCCAATGCGTGTAGATGTGCTGGAGGCAATAAAGTAATGCAAGATATGTCATTTATGTTGTTACTGGTAGGACTGATCGCCATCGTCAATCCGCTGGGAGCATTGCCAATTTTTCTGTCGATGTCGGATAAAGATAATCCTGATGCGGAC